>SHUR01000080.1 GCA_009694565.1 Ilumatobacteraceae bacterium
ATCGGTTTGGCGAACCACTAAACAATTTTGTCTTTGTTGCGAGTTCAACGTGGACTTCAAGGCCAACGATGAGTTCCCAACCGCCTTCAAGCATTTGTGCCTCTGTTGCGACGATGGAACTGAGTGGATCTTGTGTCATTTCAGTCCTCCTGCAGCATTTTCAAGGGCGCCACCAACACGAAACATTGGTGCTTCACCAAGTGCAGGTGCAAGAACTTGAATTCCCACTGGCATGCCATGTGCGCCAGTACCAAATGGCACGCTCATGGCGGGGTGTCCGGCAAGGTTGGTAGGGATTGTGTAGATATCGCACAAGTACATAGCCATTGGGTCATCAACTTTGTCACCGAATGGGAATGCAACCACTGGAGAAGTTGGCGTGAGGATTACATCTACTTGTGTATACGCACGTTCGAAATCTTCAGAAATTAGTCGACGTACTTTCAAAGCCTTGCCGTAATACGCGTCGTAATAACCAGCAGACAATGCATACGTACCGAGCATGATGCGGCGCTTTACTTCATCGCCAAAACCAGCGGCGCGAGTAGCGCCGTACATTGAATTGGTATCAACAGCATTAACGCGCAATCCGTATCGAACACCGTCGTATCGTGCCAAATTGCTGCTGGCCTCTGCAGGCGCAATGAGGTAATAGGCCGTGAGTGCGTACGACAAACTTGGCAAGGTGACGTCAACAATGGTGGCACCGGCAGCTTCAAGAGCTGCGAATGCTTCATTGAGTCGAGCAATGACTTCAGGTTCTGCGCCAGCAGGAAGATCTGTAACGCGACCGATGCGCATACCGGCAACACCTTGTGACACAGATGCAACAAGTGCTGGCGCTGGCTGCGGAATAGATGTTGAATCCATTGCATCATGACCAGCAATTGCTTCGGTAATCAATGCGGCATCAGCAACTGTTGTGGCGAATGGACCAACCTGGTCGAGTGAGCTTGCATATGCACACAAGCCATAACGACTGACTAATCCGTATGTTGGCTTCACGCCGACAACACCACACAAGGCTGCTGGTTGGCGAATACTGCCACCAGTGTCACTGCCAAGACTGACAGGAGCAAAACCAGCAGCAACTGCTGCTGCACTACCACCACTTGAACCACCAGGAACACGTGACGTATCAAGTGGGTTACGCGTAGGACCAAACGCTGAGTTTTCCGTACTGGAACCCATTGCGAATTCGTCGAGGTTTGTTTTACCGACCATGATTGCGCCAGCGTCGCGCAAGCGAGACACAACAGTTGCGTCGTATGGAGGCTTCCAGCCTTCAAGAATCTTTGATGAGCATGTTGTCTCAACGCCATGGGTGCACAAGTTGTCCTTTATGGCAATAGGTACACCGGCAAGTGGACCAACTGGTCGACCTGCCGCAATGTCAGCATCAATTGCATCCGCGTGAGCACGCGCTGCATCAGCAGTTACAAGATTGAAAGCATGGATATCTGGTTCACGGGCAGTGATCTGTGCGAGATACGAGTCGATCACTTCACGTGCAGTGATTTTCTTTGATGCAATCGCTGCTGCGATTCCTGATGCGGTTGTTGGAATAGTGGCCATGACTAATCGTCCAATCCAATGATTGGTGGAACACGAAAACGACGTTGGTCAGAAGAGGGTGCTGCTGCCAAAACCTCATCGGTGTCAAGACATGGTTGCTCGACATCTTCACGCAGCACATTGACAAGCGGGAACGGCTGAGTCATTGCGCCAACGCCAGACAAATCAAGCGCATCTATGTCACTGAAATGACCCATGACTTTTGCGAGTTGCTCGGTGAAGTGCACGACCTGGGCCTCGTCAATATCAAGGCGCGCCAGACGAGCCACTTTGGCTACATCAGCTGCGGATATGGGGGTACCAGATGGGCTCACGGCTTCTCAGCCTACGAGCCTCTGATACAGAAAGGCGGAAACGAAACTCAGGCGTCCGGGTGAACAGGCGGAAATTCAGCCTGGCGCTTCTGAAGAAAGCTCTGAACGCCCTCTTTAAAGTCCGACCGAGTGAATGACTTCTGCATCAAAACGAGAGCGTCCTTACTTGCGGTTGCCACGTCTTTGCCGTAGTCGGAATAGACCTGGCGCTTCATGACCGCCATCGAAGACGGCGACACGTTCATCGCAAGATCTGATGCGTATGCGAGAACAACTTTCATAAGTTGATCAGCAGGAACAACTTTGTTCACCATTCCCATTTCGAGAGCTTCTTGCGCGAGGACAATGCGGCTCGACATCATGAGGTCAAGTGCTGTTGCCTGACCAACAAGCCGTGGCAACACCCAAGAGATGCCGTACTCGCCAATAAGTCCGCGCTTCGAAAATGCAACAGTGAACTTTGCAGTGTCTGCACAGAAACGTATGTCGCACATTAATGCTTGCACCATGCCAAGACCGGCGGCCGCACCGTTGACGGCAGCAATAACTGGTTTTGATAAACGAGTGATCTCGTCTTGCATGCGACCTTCAACAATGCTCGGACCGTCATCGTTCTTTGCGGTGTCACCTGATGGAATGGCTTGCAGTGTTCCCATGTCTGCGCCAGCGCAGTAACCCTTGCCTGCACCGGTGACCACAATGACACGCACTTTCGGATCTGCATTTGCAGCATCGATGGCAGCGAAATATTCATTACCCATGCGACCTGTCCACGCGTTTAGGCGATCAGGACGGTTAAACGTGATGAGACCGATACCGGGCTCTAGGACTTCATATAGACATTCACTCATGGTCTAAGACCGTAGACGCTTCGGGAGCATTCCGAGAACGCAGACGATCAGCGACCAGAAACAGGACCGCGACTGAGAATACTGCGATAGCCACCCACTGGTTCAAGCGCATGCCGCCAACTTGGTGGCTGGCATCAATACGAAGGCTCTCTGTTCCAAACCGCAGAACGGTATATCCAGCCACATACCAAGCAAATAATCGGCCACGGGCCGGGGTGATACGGCCCTCGAGACGAATGAGAAGCCACGCCAATACAACGCACCCGACTGACTCATAGAGAAAGGTCGGGTGGAATGTTGTACCCGCGGTGTACCCAGCTTTCTCTGCGATATTTCCTGACACCTTCAATGCCCACGGAAGTGTTGTCGGCCGTCCGAACAATTCTTGGTTAAACCAATTGCCCCAACGACCAACCGCCTGTGCAATTGCAATTGCAGGTGCAGCGCACGAAATAATCCACCATGCATCAAGCCCACGACGACGAGCACACCACCAACCCACTGCAACTCCAACCGTGACGCCACCCCATATACCTAAGCCGCCTTGCCAAACTTTTACTGCATCAAACCACCGGCCTTGGAATTGCTGATAGTCCGTCAGTACGTGATACGCCCGACCACCAAGAACACCAGCAGGAACAGCCCACATTGCGATGGAAGAAATATCTTCTCTAGTACCGACGCCTTTGTTTTCCGCACGGCGTCCAGCAATTCGAACCGCGACAATGACTCCAATTGCAATCATTAATCCGTATGCATTGAGACGTAGTGGTCCGAGATGAATCGAACCAGACGACGGGCTCGGAATTACTCCAAGAAGAAAACCAAGCGTCATGCGGTGACGCGGTGCACGAATGCAACAGCACCTGCAAAGATGATGTCTTTGTCGTAGTCCTGCGTTGCAACGTGATAACTACGTTCAAGCATTACGCGTTCTACAGGGCCGCCATATGTTGCAGCTACTGCATCACTGTCGCTTGGCTGTACAACATGGTCTTGCACTGAGGTGTACAACAACATCGGCATCTTGATTGACGGGTAACGGGGTGCAAGCGGAGCAAGACCCTCAGATAAAAATGATTTCATTGCAGCAAGGGGTGTTCCAGAATATGCAGACTCCTGCACATTCGGATCTGCGATGTCTGAACCAATGCCGTCCATTGTGACTGTGCCGCCATCAATCATTCCCTGCAACATGTCAATTACTTCTGATGGTTGCGGTTGAGTTGCAGGGTTTACGCACACAATGCCGAGAGCTTCAGGATGTTGCGCTGCCATCCACAATGTCAATGCACCACCCATTGATAAACCCATCACCACAATCTTCTTCGCGCGCTTCGAAAGAACTTGATATGCCTTCTCGGCATCTCCGCTCCAATCAGCCCACCGAGTTGGAATCATGTCTTCAATCGCCGTGCCATGACCAGCAAGTTGTGGAAGTTCAACATTGAAGCCAGCCGCCGCGCATGCCTCGGCAAGTCCACGCATAGAGCCTGGATTACCGGTGAACCCGTGGAGGACGAGCACTCCAACATCGCCATTGCCATTATGAGAGAAAGCCTCTGCTCCTGGAATTGATGGTGCTGTCATGGTGACGCCCTTTCGTTCGAACTAATCGTAGGGGTCATTATCTGAGCCGGGCTGTTCCCACCATTCGGCCGGTACCTCGGAGTTTTCCCACTCAGGGAAAGGATAAATGCAGTTCACGGGACAGACCGGAAGACACTTGTCGCACCCGCTGCACAGTTCGGGGATAATCACCACGTCGGCACCGACATTAAAGATTGCGCCCAGTTGCGGAGGGCAATGACGAAGGCACGCGTCACAATTGATACATTCCGACATCTCGATACGCATCGGAGCAAGTTTCCACTTCGAATTTCTCTCGTGAGCCTCAATGCGCTCTGTCCGTGTGCCAGTCATGTAGTTCAGTGTAGGTGAGACCTTTGGCACGGCCACGACGGAGAGTTTGACCCGCGCCGCAGATGCTGGTGGACTAGGAGCCCATGGCCCGCGCTAATCAACTCCATCAACAACGCAAGATAGACGGATACGCGGTTGCTGCCATTGCCCCAGTCATCGCACTTGTGCCCGCCTGGCTCATTGCCGTCGCCGCATTCTGGTGGGCTTTCGTGCAGTTTTACTACGTGCCGTTCGCACTCTTTGCAACCGTGTGGTTTTTGATTGGTGGCTTACTCTTTGTTCGCCCAATTCAGCGTCTCGCGCTTCAACGTCTCCTTGGCGCACGTACACCAACGCGAGCAGAGCGCGACACGCTGCAACGTTCGTGGCACATCGTGGCACAAGCAAATCACATTCCACCAGGAAAGTTTGTTCTCGCGGTCGCTGATTCAGAAGATTTGAATGCCTTTGCTTCAGGGGGTCACCTTGTTGTGGTGTCAAGTTGGGCTATCGAGAACTTGTCTCACGACAACCTCAGTGGAGTTCTGGCTCATGAACTCAGTCACCATCTCGGAATGCACACCATTGCACTGACCATTGGACAGTGGTTAACAATTCCCATTGTGCTGCTCGCCAAAATTGGCTTTTTATTACAGAATGTTGCGCATGCGGCAACTGATGTCTTCATCACGAGATCATCATTTGCTTCCCTTGTCGGAAAAACACTCACTGGCTTCATTACGATTATTTCGTGGCTCTTTCTCTCAATGATCACTGTCTCGCAATACATCGGCAATGCAGTTGGCAAAGGCGCAGAATTCAAAGCAGATGAAACTGTTGTCGCCATGGGATTTGGTCGTCAATTACTCAATGCGCTTCGCATCGTTGTGGAACAAGGTCAGGGAGAAAGGTCCTCCCAATGGAAAGACCGCCTCATCACCGCCCACCCACCTGCTCGCACTCGAATTGCCCGCATAGATGCGCAACTGCGACAGATGCCACGGGGTCAGCACCGATAGCGTGAAACCCATGACGCGCAAGGGAACAACCACCTCATGACCAGCCTCCCGAACGATCCCTTTCTTGCCGCCGCCCGCGGTCAACAGGCCTCCCACACCCCTGTCTGGTTCATGCGCCAAGCCGGACGCAGCCTTCCTGAATACCGAGCATTGCGTGGTGAAGGAAGCATCCTTGACGCAATCAAGAAGCCAGAACTAGCGGCTGAGTTCACATTGCAACCTGTTCGACGTCACAACGTCGATGCAGCAGTTCTCTATTCCGACATTGTTGTGCCAGCGCATGCTGTTGGCTTCGGTATCGATGTTGCGCCCGGAACTGGTCCGGTAGCTGCTGTCCCATTTCGTTCCAGTAACGACCTTGCGCGCCTTCGACCATTGCATCACGAAGACATAGAGTACGTCACTGACACAGTGCTCGCATTAGTAAAGGAACTAGCTGTGCCGCTTCTAGCATTTGCGGGTGCGCCGTTCACGGTTGCTAGTTATCTCATTGAAGGACGACCTAGTCGCACATACCAGAATACAAAACGACTCATGCGTGAAGATGAAGTGTTGTGGCATGACGTCATGGAACATCTTGCTCAACATTCTGTTGAATTTATCTCTGCACAGATTTCAGCTGGTGCTGAAGCATTTCAACTATTTGACTCATGGGCTGGTGCACTCTCTCGCTCCGACTACGACACATA
>SHUR01000081.1 GCA_009694565.1 Ilumatobacteraceae bacterium
AGTTTTCAGAAGAGCAGCTTCGGCCGCACGTGACAGCATATGCACTTCGTCGAGAATGAAAACACGATGGCGCCCCGGACTCGTTAATGCAGCAGTTTCAATAATGTCTCGAATTTCTTGAACACCGTTGTTACTCGCAGCATCGAGTTCAAGCACGTCGTAACTCGTGCCCAGTTCCACTGCCTTGCATGAGTCGCATTCGCAGCATGGTTCACCGTCGACAGGGTCGGCACAGTTCAAGACCTTTGCCAAGATTCGCGCCGTGGAAGTCTTTCCCGTGCCTCGAGGGCCTGAGAATAAGTAGGCCTGGCCCTCACGACCATTGATGACGGCATTGCGCAACGCCATGACCACATGGTCTTGTCCGTAGAGCTCAGAGAACTTCCGCGGGCGGAAACGTCGGTACAGGGACTGGGTGGCCATCGAAATGACCCTACCAATGCGGTGCACCGAGGACCGCTGTGTGAAAAGGTGAAACACTCTGCGGGGGTCATTCTTGGCTACCGTTTTCTCACACCATGCGTCGCCTCTCTCTCCTTTTCATTGCAGTTGCCTCTGCCCTTGCCTTTTCAGCAGGTCCTGCCCAAGCCGCTGGCGACAACACCATTGCTTCGTCAAGCCCAGCCGCTGGCGAAGTTGTCACTCTTGCCCCCACCCAGTTACAGCTGAAGTTCACGCTGCCCGTTGGTGGGGCCGAAATTGCCTCCCAGATGGGGCTTTCTCTTGCCTGTGAATCCAAACTGACCAATCTCGGACCCCCGCAACTATCAGCCGATGGCGTGACGGTCTCTGCTGCCCTGACCCAGGTGCCGCAAAATGGCTCGTGTGTCGTGAACTGGTCGCTCCCCGACGGCAGCACTGGATCGTTCAATTTCACAGCTCAAACCCAGGTAACGACCACAGTTCCCGTCACCGTGCCGGGGGCCGTCGCCACAACCATTCCTGCCGACGGTTCTGCTGTCGCTGTTGCGGCACCTCGACTTGGAGGCCCAATCGGCCTCATGAAGCTCATTGTTTTCTTCGCAGTCAGTGCACTCTTTGGCGGATTGATGTTCATCAAACTCGTCTGGCCAGAAGGTGTTGAATATGGCATTACCGAAAAGTATTTCCGGCAAGTCTCGATAATCGCCGGCGTGGCAATTTTTGTACTCATCATTCTCATGACGGCTCGACAATCAGGCGGCGGAATTGCTTCATCCATCTCTCCCACCTCATGGGGTCCGCTCTTTGAGTCAAATGAAGGTCGCGCAGTTTTTCTACGTCTTCTTGTTGTTGGCGGACTCGGTTATTACGCATGGATCACAGAACGTGTTCTTGAACCAACAAATGTTGTTCCCACGGCAGTTCTTCTAGCACTCACGATGATGTCGTACGGTTTCGACCGCGCAACAGGTCGCGCCGTTGTTTTAGGAATTGTTATTGCGATTCTTCACATGGCCTTTACTGCAATGTGGGTTGGAAGTATTGCGATTATTTGGCGAGTCATTCTGCACGGCCCTGGAGATGTAGATCTCGTTGATGCCCTACGTGGATGGGCGCGACTCGCCACACCATTAACAATTGGAATAGTAGCCACTGGTGTTTTCCAGGTGTGGCGCATTGACGGCATCAGTTTGATTAACAGTGGGCACGGGCGCCTCGTGATTTTCAAAGTGCTTCTAGTCACCGCAATGTTGTTTGTCAGCGCCGCAATTCGACAATTTATTTTGCGGGGAATGCAGCGCACAAAATCACTCAACGAAAAAGTTGTATACCGCCTGAAGCGTCCTGTCGGAATTGAATTGTCACTCAGCATTGTTGTGCTTGCATCGTCGTCGTGGTTAATGGCAATGCGTCCACCATATGTTCTGAATCGTGATACAGGCCCGCGTGTTGAGTACGCCATCGTGCGAGACATGACCGCAAAGGATGATTTCCATGTTCGCTTGTCAATCACACCTGGTGATGTCGGTGCCAACAGTGTTCTCATTGAGTTATTCGGACCATCACGAATTCAAAACTTTACGGTCACTCTTGCTCCCACAAATCCAAACTTCTCTGGTTACACAATCAATGTCCCCATCACTCGCCCAGGCGGTGCGCTAGTGGCTGAAGACGCAGGTCTTTTGCTTCGCGCGCCAGGTGAATGGACTGCCACCATCACGGGTGTCACCACCATTGGAGACCTGCCCCCCATGACAAGTACATTCACCATCGCCGACGGCACCACAGTGACCACCGAGCCGAAGCAGGGCCTGAAGAAGTCCACCACCACGACTGCTGCTCCCACAACAACAAGCACGGTTGCCCCCGCACCTGTCACCACCACCGTGACCACCTCAACCACCTCCACAACCACCGTGAGCGCCCCAATAGTGGCAACCTCTTTGGTCCCGGCCGCAGAGTAATTAGCCATCAGATAGGCGATGAGGCCCCGCCGGCACTAGCGTTTCGCAGGTGACTGATACCTCTGGCTTTACGATGCAAGACAAAATTGACGACCTTCGGGACCGTCAACAGCAGGCGATTAACGCAGGGAGCCCCCGCTCGGTCGAGCGCCACAAGGGCAAGGGCAAATTGCTCGCTCGTGAGCGCATTGAATTCCTCTGCGATCCCGGCTCATTTCATGAACTCGACATGTTGGCGCGCCATCGCGCCCACGCATCTGGTCTTGAAGAGCGTCCATACACAGACGGAGTCATCACCGGATGGGGAACCGTAGAAGGTCGCAAAGTATTTCTGTTTAGCCAAGACTTCACAGTCTTTGGTGGAGCACTCGGAGAAGTATTCGCTGAAAAGATTCACAAGCTCATGGACCTTGCACTCAAAGTCGGTGCACCAGTTATCGGTTTGAATGACGGAGCCGGTGCTCGTATTCAAGAAGGCGTTGTGTCACTCGCGTCATACGGCGGAATTTTCTACCGCAACGTGCAGTCGTCTGGTGTTGTACCGCAGATCTCTGTCATTCTCGGACCATGCGCCGGTGGTGCTGTGTACTCACCTGCAATGACGGACTTTATTTTCATGGTTCGCGAATCAAGCCACATGTTTATTACTGGCCCTGACGTTGTAAAGACCGTGACAGGTGAAGACGTCACGCTCGAAGAACTGGGCGGTGCAATGAGCCACGCATCAAAGAGCGGTGTTGCAACGTTCGTTTCTGCAGACGAGCAAGCATGTCTTGAAGATGTTCGTTTCTTATTGTCATTTTTGCCGCAGAACAACCTTGAATCAGCACCAACTGTTGAAACATCAGATGATCCAAATCGTTCATGCCCCATGTTGCGCGACATTCTTCCCGCCTCGTCTAACCAGCCATATGACATGAAAAAAGTAATCAAGGAAGTTGTCGACGATGGCGAGTTCTTTGAATACTTTGAACACTGGGCAAAAAGCATTGTGTGTGGTTTCTCTCGTGTCGACGGCATGACGGTTGGTGTTGTCGGTAACCAACCAATGGCATTTGCCGGTGTTCTCGATATTGAATCAAGTGAAAAGGCAGCACGATTTGTGCGTACATGTGATGCTTTTAATATTCCACTTCTTACATTCGTTGACGTTCCTGGTTTCTTGCCAGGCGTGAACCAAGAGCACGAAGGAATAATTCGTCACGGTGCAAAACTGTTGTACGCATTCTGTGAGGCAACAGTGCCTCGTATTCAAATCATTACTCGCAAGGCTTACGGCGGCGCGTACGTGGTGATGAACTCGAAGTCAATTGGTGCAGACCTTGCATACGCATGGCCAACGGCAGAACTTGCTGTTATGGGCCCCCAAGGTGCCGTAGAAATTGTGTACAAACGTGAATTGCAGCAAGCAGCAGATCCTGTGGCTCGCCGTGCAGAACTTGTAGCTGAATACACAGAGAAATACGCGAACCCGTACGCCGCTGCAGAACGTGGCTACGTGGACGATGTGATTGACCCAGCAGACACTCGTATCAAAATCATTGCCGGCTTGCGCATGTTGCAAACCAAGCGTGAAGAACTCCCACGCCGTAAACACGGCAACATGCCTCTCTAGGTCACCATGTCTGATTCAACGACACCCGATTGGGACGCTCCAGAAGTAGTTTCAAAAAGAGATATCGCTTTTGAACCCAAAGCCAGCTTCTGGCTTCGCTTCGTTGCAAATCTGTGTGACGGCATCATGGTGTCAATCATCAGCATCCCTTTTGCAATCATTTCGGCGTCAACAACTGGGACTGCTGCAGCTTTGTCACAAACAGCTCAATTCATTCTCTCGTTTTTCGTCTTGGCATATTGGGTCGGCAACCAAGGTGGTTCACCACTTCGCCGCAAACTTGGTGTCTTTATTCTTGATCAAGATGACGGTTCCTTCATCGGGCAGCGCCGCGCTGCTCAACGCATCATGATGAGCTGGGTTTCTGGCATCGTTTTTCTGTTGGGATACCTTGCGATGTTGCGTCACCCACAAAGCCAAACGTGGCACGACCGTGTTGCACAATCAGTGGTGGTGAAACGATGAACATCAACATCGGAACAATCTCTCCTATCCCTACCGAAGAAGAAGCTGCTGCAATCGCAGCGGCAGTGACCATGATGTGGCCACAGCCAACGATCACTTCAACCGCTGACACCAGTGCCGTTTCTGCATGGCGATTTAGCGGTCGTTGGTGGGTCACCGATGCCATCTCTCGCAGATCACGCCCCGGAATTAGATAATGACATCCGTCGGCGCTACAGAACTCACCACTGTCGCTGACAACCTCGCGGTCTTTCACCACGGGCAACATGTTGTTCGCCACGAGGACTTGCAGCCAGATACTGCGTACACCGAACATGGAATTGATTTTCGAACATTGCCGCGTCCAGAAGGAGAGTTACTCAGCGTTCTTGCAACCGTAAACGATGTGCACTTTGGTGAAACAGAATGTGGCCGGATTGACGACAACCCACTTGGTCCAATTCTCAGTTCTCTTCCCGGCGAACAGCCATACCCCATCACTATGAATTCGGGAGCGATTGCTGAAATCAAGAAACTGAATCCAAACGCAGTTCTGGTGAAGGGCGACCTGACCGAAGGTGGCACTGATGAACAGTTTGCTGCATTTCGTGAACATTATGAAAGCGCATTTGCAGACAAACTTTTTGTTGTGCGCGGCAACCACGATGCGTACCGCGGACAAAATGAATTCACCGGTGACCAATGGATTCAGTTGCCAGGGATTGCCATTGCACTCATCGACACAGCGATCCCATTACAGACAACAGGGCGCATTGATCCGCCACAATTTGAATGGCTAAATGATCAGTTGTCTGGGTCTACAACCCCTGTCATCATCATGGGGCACCACCAACAGTGGACAGAAGGAAAGCGTAGCGACACCTACTTTGGTCTTCATCCAGACAGCAGCGAAGCACTGGATGCTCTCGCTGTGCGTCACGCATGTGTTCTTGCGTACACAGCTGGCCACACGCATCGTCATCGCGTTCGTCGCATGCCACGTTCCGGCATTCCCACCATTGAAATTGGTTGTGTGAAAGATTTCCCCGGCTCGTGGGCCGAGTACCGCGTGTACGAAGGCGGAGTGATGCAAGTAGTGCATCGCATTTCATCACCCGAAGCACTGACATGGAGCGAACGCTGCCGTCACCTGTATGAAGACTTCGGTACTGACTACGAGAGTTACGCAATGGGTACGCTCGAAGACCGATGCCTGATTCTTCCGCTCCGTTAAACAGCACATCCGCCTTGGCGGGCTTGCGTGTTCTTGACCTTTCAACTGTTCTAGCGGGGCCGAACTGCGCGCGGTATCTCGCAGACTTTGGTGCAGACGTCATCAAGATTGAACGCCCCGATGGCGGAGACAGTTTGCGCAACATGGGATGGCGCGACCCAGTAGATGGCGAAGGTTTGTGGTGGCGATTAGTAAATCGCAACAAGCGCACCATCGCGTTGAACCTAAAAGACGATACTGACTGTGATTTGTTTTTGCGTCTCATTGATGATGCAGATGTTCTCGTTGAAAACTTTCGTCCAGGTGTTTTGGAAAAGCTCGGCTTTGCACCAGAAGTTCTTCACGCACGTAACGCGAAGCTGATCATTACTCGTGTCAGCGGTTTTGGACAAGACGGTCCATACGCAAACC
>SHUR01000082.1 GCA_009694565.1 Ilumatobacteraceae bacterium
CAAGCGTTCGCGGGCAATGCGATCATGGAGACGTTCAATTTCTGAACGATGTAACAACAGTTTGCGAGCCCGGTCTGGGTCGTGTGCGCCGGCACCTACTGCGAATCGGTACGGGGAGATATGAACCCCGTCGAGCCACATTTCACCGTCAATCACTCGGGCGTATGCGTCCACCAATTGCACCATGCCACCGCGCAGGCTTTTCACTTCGCTTCCGAGCAGCACAATGCCAGCCTCAACTACATCGAGAATCTCGTAGTCGTGCCGCGCCTTGCGATTGGTCGCCAGATTGGTGTTGGGGCTCTTTGCCATATGGGTACCGAAGCGTACCGCTAGCCTTCGGGGCGATGTCAGAGTCTCTTTCTCCGCAACTATTTGTCCCGTCCGGCGCCATTAAGGCAATGGCAGCGCATGCGTATCACTGCTTTCCTGAAGAGGCATGTGGTCTACTTATTGGCGATCGTTCACTGAATCGCGTTGCTCGGTTTGTCGCGTGCACGAATGTTGCCCACAGCGCCAAGGTGTACACCATTGACCCGAAAGAGCATTTGCGCGCCGAGTTAGCTGCTGAAGCGGAAGGATTCGACATCATTGGGTGCGTCCATAGCCATACCCACACGGACCCGTACCCCAGCCCCACAGATGTGGCTCAGGCGCCAGATTCGGACTGGCACTACATCATTGTCAGCCTGAAGCGGGGAGCGCCCGAATCACGGGCCTACCGCATTGTGGGTGAGCAGATCTCTGAAGAGACCATGGTTCCCTTGTAATCAAAGGGGTGACAAGTAACTAAGGGGGTGACAACTCCGGAATCAAAGGTTACAATTATGACCAGAGTTGTCGGGAATAGCCCGACAGCCCGATGGGTTGCATGAGGTAACCCGACAAAGCCATAGGAGGCGCACATGTCCATTGCTGATGTTCGCCGAAATGGTGGATCCGTTTTTGTACTACAGAATTCGCTCGAACTAGTGGGCAATACCCCAATGGTTGATGTATCGATTCTGTCGCCAAACCCCAATGTGCGCTTAGTAGCGAAATTGGAAAGCCAGAACCCATTTGGTTCTGTGAAAGATCGCATTGCAAAGTCAATGATCGAAGATGCAGAGCGCACAGGTCGTTTGGTTCCGGGACAGCGCATTCTTGAACCATCGTCTGGCAACACCGGAATTGCACTAGCTGCCATCGCAAAGATGAAGGGCTATCCGATCACGATTCTCATGCCGACATCAGTCAGCATTGAACGTCGTCAGATGCTTGAAGTGTTTGGTGCAGACATCATTCTCACTCCTGGTGAAGAAGGATCGAATGGCGCAGTTAGTCGTGCGCAAGAGATGGCTGCACAGCATCCTGAATGGTGCTTCTTGTATCAGTACGCAAACGATGCAAACCCACGCGCGCATTTTGAAGGAACTGGCCCAGAGATCTGGCGCGATTGCCCCGAAATCACACACTTTGTTGCCGGGTTAGGCACAAGCGGAACTTTGATGGGTGTTGGAACTTTCCTTAAGCAGCAAAACCCAGACATTAAAATTATTGCTGTTGAACCTCCGCTCGGTGAGCGCGTTGAAGGTTTGCGCAACATTGAAGATGGCTACATTCCGCCAGTGTTTGAAAATTGGCATGGCCGTGATGTTCTTGACCGCAAGCGTGTTGTTCGTCCTCGTGAATCAATCGAATGGGCACGTCGATTGGTGCAAGAGTGCGGAATCTTTGCCGGCATTTCTGCTGGAGCATCGCTTGCTGGCGCAGTGAAAGTCGCAAGCGAAATCAACGAAGGAACCATTGTGTTCATCGTGTGTGATGGCGGTTGGAAGTATTTGTCAACTGGTGCATACACAGCAGATCTTGATGAAGCTGAAGCAAGCGCCGAAAAAATCATTTACTTCTAATTAGCGACCAGCTATGAGAATGCCGAGTCCGGTAACCACGATGCACGCAGCAAAAACGCGCCGCTTCATATCTTTTTCGCCAAGGTAGCGAGTGCCGACCAGTGCAACAATGACAACGCTTGATTCGCGCAATGCGGTGACGTAGCCGACGGGTGCCTTTTGCACTGCAATCAGCACCATCCAATAGGTAGCAACCGATGCGATGCCTGCAATACAAAATCTTTTCCACGTTGATGCAAGCGCAATAGCCATGTCATGACGTCGACCTGTTGCAAAGCCATATGTCGACATCGTGATTCCGCTACCCATAAACAAAAGCAATGGATACAAGTTGCCACCCATGTGGCGTGAGCCGTAACTGTCGATTACGGAATACGCACCGATGGTGACTGAGACCATCAGTGCTGCAACGACATGCGTGTTGTTGGCTGGACCAGCGAGTACCAGAATGCCGATGACTGCAATTCCGATTCCTATAAACATCAAGACTGATAAATGGTCGGACAAGAAAAGGATGCCACCAATCGCTGCAACAAGTGCACCTGTTCCTCGGGCGATGGGATACGTGACTGAGAAGTCGCCGAGGTTGTACGCACGAGCGAGAAATACGGCATAGAAGGAATGAATTGTTGCACTTGCAGCAACTGGCCACCACGCGATGTTGTGGGCTCCGCCGAGGGCAACAAGCAATGCCGCACACATGATTCCGGCACACGTCATCTGGCCCCATAGGGCAATCCAGCGGTCTTCACTTTGCTTCACCCAGAGGTTCCAGCCAGCGTGTAACACTGCTGCCGCAAGGGCAAGAAGCGTGGCAGCAAGCATGAGATACGACACTACGCCTAGCCTGAAGAGATGACAGGGACTGACAACCGCCCAATTGGGATGTTTGACTCCGGCTTTGGAGGTCTCACTGTTGCTCGCGCCGTGATTGATGTGTTGCCATCTGAAGACCTGGTGTACATCGGAGACACGGGTCGATACCCGTATGGCCCGAGAGCAGCTACTGAGGTGCGTGAATTTGCGCGCGAGCTCGGATGGAGTTTGGTGAACGACCACAATGTGAAAGCAATTGTTGTTGCATGCAACACCGCTTCGGCCGCGGCGTTTGCGGAATTGTCTAATGAACTGCCGGTGCCTGTTGTCAGTGTTGTCGAACCTGGTGCACTTGCTCTGTCACTGATATCGCAATCGAAGCGTGTTGGCGTTATCGGAACCGTTGGCACAATTTCATCAGGTGCGTATCAGCGAGTGCTTGCAAATATTGATTCGTCGTT
This sequence comes from Ilumatobacteraceae bacterium, assembly GCA_009694565.1. Lineage (GTDB taxonomy): Bacteria > Actinomycetota > Acidimicrobiia > Acidimicrobiales > Ilumatobacteraceae > UBA2093. Next base: position 3,170 of record SHUR01000082.1, read on the forward strand.
GACATTGACAGCGTGTGCTTGCCCTGGATTTGTTGAATTTGTCGAACGAGGGCAGACGAGTGGAGACGAAGTGATGTTGCTTGCTGAACGCTTACTGGCGCCGGTTGTTGCGGCCAATATTGATGCCTTGTTGCTTGGCTGTACTCATTACCCATTCTTGTCTCGTGTCATTAGCGAAGTGATGGGACCAGATGTGGTGTTGGTCTCAAGCGCTGATGAGACAGCGTTCGCACTTGCGTCCATGCTCGATAACAGCAGTCTTCGCTCGCCTTCACACGACCTGGGAAGTCACACTTTCCTTTCATCGGGAGATGTGGAATGGTTTGCTGATTTCGGTCGCAGATTGCTCGGGCCAGAATTATCTTCGGCAAGTCCGTGGAATCGTTCAAAAACCGACTAGACATAATGCGCCCACTACAAAGGAACACGCCATGACACGACCAGACGGACGCGCAGTTGATCAATTGCGACCTATTTCATTTCAACGCGATTTCACCGACATGGCTGCTGGTTCTGTCTTGGTGTCATTTGGTCGTACACGCGTGTTGTGCACAGCATCGATTGATGAAGATGTGCCTCGCTGGATGAAGGGCTCTGGCAAAGGATGGGTGACCGCGGAATATTCGATGCTTCCTGGTTCTTCACCAGAGCGTGTAGATCGCGAAGCAGCCAAAGGAAAGCAAAGTGGACGCACAGTAGAAATTCAGCGTCTCATTGGGCGTTCATTTCGTGCCGCATGTGACATGCGTGCTCTTGGGGAGCGTCAAATAGTCGTTGATTGTGATGTGTTGCAGGCAGATGGCGGAACACGTACCGCAAGTATCTGTGGAGGGTTTATCGCTTTACATGACGCAATGACTCGTTTGGTACAAAACGGTTCCATCAAAGAAAACCCACTTCATTCGTATGTCGCTGCAATCTCTGTTGGTATCTGCAATGGTGTTCCAGTTCTTGATCTGCCATACATCGAAGACTCATCTGCAGAAGTAGACATGAATGTTGTCATGTTGCGCCCAACAGCTGGTGGCGAACCAAAGTTTGTAGAAGTGCAAGGCACAGCAGAAGGTGTTGCTTTTTCTCGTCCCGATCTTGATGAGTTGTTGCAGTTGGCAGATATCGGACTTGGCCGAATCTTTTCATTGCAGTCAGATCTTTTGGCAGAGGCACCAGTGTCTCGCCCGATCTCGCGATAACTAGCGCTATGCGGATTGTGTGCGCAAGCGCTAACCCGCACAAAGTTAAAGAACTTGCACGGATGTTGCCGTTGTGGGTGGAGCTTGTTTCACGACCACTAGACATTGGCGACATTGATGAAGATGCTCCAACGCTTGAAGGCAATGCCATCATCAAGGCTGTTGAGGTTGCTAATCATGCATCTGAGTGGGCAATTAGCGACGACACCGGTCTTGAAGTTGATGCATTGAACGGCGCCCCAGGTGTGCGAAGTGCGCGCTTTGCGGGAGAACAGGCGACGGATGAAGAGAACCGCGCATTGTTGCTGGTGAAACTTGATGGAGTGTCAAATCGGTCCGCTCGGTTTCGAACAGTTGTGGCACTGGTGTCGTCGAAGGGTGATATTCATTTTGTTGGTGGTGAATGTGCGGGAACTATCGCTGAATCAGAACGTGGCGCGAGCGGGTTCGGGTATGACTCATTGTTTATTCCTGTAGATGGCGACGGGCGCACGTTTGCTGAGATGACGGGACCCGAGAAAGACGCGGTGTCGCATCGAGGTCGGGCACTTGCCCAGTTGCCAGAATTGCTTGCACGAATTTTTGGGCTACCAACCCCGTAGGTCAATAGCCCATTCGTCAATCACAGAATCGTCGTTGATGATGTACGCATGAGAATGCATTGCCATAGTCGGGTCGACGTGGGCAGGAGTGACACGAATGCGATCGCCGACTTTTGGCTTTTCCGTTCCTTCAGTAGGAGCAATTGTTGTGTGTTCGTCTGAACAGAACCACACGCTGTAGCCATCAACTGTGGGGTTGCCATGGTCCATGCCTAGAGACTTCAAGCCAACATCAATAACAACCCATGACGCGTTTACCGAAATGACGGTGCCAAGAATCCACAGAGACTGCGCAAATGGATGCTGTAATTGTGCGTAGTGCGAATCCATTAATGCGTAACTGCCAGCTTGCACTTCGTTCACTGCAGTGCCAGCAAACATGTCGTATGTTCCGGTGCCACCGGCCGACATAATGTCTCCGCCGACATCGTTGTGGGCATATGCAAGCAAGGTCATTGCTTCGTGCACCTTGTCCTGTTTTTTCTGACGATCAGTCAGCATCATTAGATGGCCTTCATAACCCATAACGCCGCGAACGATAAGGCCAAGAGAACGTGCCGCGTCGGCCAGCGAACCTGCTTGTTCGGGGCTGCAGCCACAACGGGGGAGGCCCACATTCACATCTATGAGGACGTTGCGAATTCCTGCGGATGATGCCGCTTGAATGGTTTCGAGCGAATCAACAGCAACAGTGATGAGTGCAGATGATTGCGCATCAGCAAGTGCGGCAAGTCGGGCAGGGTCGACTGTTTCGTTTGCAAGCAAAATGTCATCACCAACCCCTGCGGCAACAAGGCCGAGAATCTCTCGAGGTGTTGCACAAGTAAAAGTGGTGTGACCTGCGACAACTTGTTCAGCAGCAATTGCAGAGCATTTGTGTGCTTTGACATGGGGACGCAATGCCCGACCTGGATGTACTGCTGCCATGGCAGCGATGTTTGAACGCATCACAGACAGGTCAATCACGGGGCATGGCGTCGGAAGACGGGAAATATCCATAGTGCCGACGGAGGGACTCGAACCCTCAACATCCAGGACCTAAACCTGGCGCCTCTGCCAATTGGGCCACGT
>SHUR01000083.1 GCA_009694565.1 Ilumatobacteraceae bacterium
ATAATGGTGTCGGTACTTTGGGGGGCAAGTGGGCTCACGTAGTAAAGGCTATCTACTAGTACGGGTGTCAAACACGACGCACGACGTTATTGGCCTACCCGCAGGCTGGAACCGCCACCATCGACCTGTATTCGTTGGCCTGTGATGTAACCGGCGGCAGGCGAACAGAACCACAACACAGCGTTTGCGATGTCTTTTGGCTGACAGACCCGGCCAAAGGGAGCTGCCTCATCCATCGAACGAAGATCGTCCATCTCACGGCGTCCTGTGATGGCACGCGCAAGACGTACGCCCATGTCGGTCTCAACTAAGCCAGGAGCCACGATATTTACGCGAATATTGTTCGGACGTTCCTCCTTGGCCAAGGTCAAAGCGAGAGCTTCCATGGCGGCTTTACCCATGTTGTACGGCGCACCATTGGCAGACATACCTGATGTTGCGACTGAAGAGATGAACACAATGTCACCACGACCACGTGTACGCATTGACGGAATCAACGCACGGCACAGCTGGTGTGGCCCAAGCGCATGAGTTGCAACTAACTGCCACAGTTCTTCTGCTTCCGTATCAGCAATGCTGCGGCCCTTTGATGCAATACCGCCATTCAGGATTGCAATGTCGATGCCACTATGAACAGATAAAACATCTTTCACTAGCGCCACATTCTCTGCAGGAATATCGTTTGAGCCCTGATGAATAGTGGCAAAACCTCCAGCATCAAGAATTGCACGTTGTGTTTCTTCAGCTGATTCCTTGTCGCGTCGATAGTTGATGGCAACAGTTGCACCCTCAGAGGCGAGCAACTCAGAAATGCCCCGACCAATGCCCCGGCCTCCACCAGTTACTAACGCGATACGTCCGTCTAAAACACCCATGATTCCCCCATGTATTTCCAACCGACAATGCCGCCAGCTTCTGTTTATGACAACCTAGACCTATGAATGAAGGAAGTCGTAAGGCAATCATCGCAGCCTTTTTTGCCAACCTCGGTATTGCAATTTCCAAGTTTGTGGGATTCCTTCTTACTGGCTCGGCTGGACTAGCCGCTGAATCAGTCCATTCGTTTGCCGACTCTGGCAATCAGGGCCTTCTGCTGTTGGGAGCAAAACGATCCCTAAAGGCTCCTGACGAAGAACATCCATTTGGACATGAACGCGAGCGTTACTTCTGGGCATTCATCGTCGCACTTGTTTTGTTCAGCATGGGTGGACTCTTTGCGCTGTACGAGGGCATCCACAAGTTTCGTGACCCGCATGAAACAGACAACATGGGAATCGCGGTAGGCATTCTGATTGTTGCAATTCTTCTCGAATCGTATTCATTGCGCACTGCTGTAAAAGAAACGGCGCATGTCAAGCCCCCACACCAGAGCTATTGGCAATTCATTCGCACTGCTAAGCAGCCCGAACTTCCCACCGTGCTGTTAGAGGATGTTGCAGCTGAAACAGGTCTTTTTTTGGCACTAGCCGGAGTCTTGCTGGCCCACTACACGCACGAACCGCGATGGGATGCAGTGGGTTCCATTGCTATTGGTGTACTGCTCGTTGTAGTTGCCTTCATCCTTGCTGTGGAGATGAAGGGGATGCTGATGGGTGAGACAGCGCTACCGGAAACTCGTATCGCTCTTGCCAAAGCCCTACGTGAGCAGCAGCACATACAACAGGTGGTCTACCTGCACACAGAACACCTAGGGCCAGATGCGCTCCTCATTGTCGCAAAGGCAGTTTTTGACCCGCACCTCTCTGCAGGCGACGTGAGCCGCAGTATCGACGAAGCAGAGGCGGCAATGCGCGCCGCAGTTCCGTCTGCCCGATTCATCTTCATCGAACCTGACATCGCTCGGTCAGAGGTATAACCTCACACATACAACACATCACGGGGAGCTCGCACGATCAGCGGGCTGAGAGGGTTACTGCGGTAACCGACCCGCAAACCTGATCTGGGTAATGCCAGCGGAGGAATCGACACATGGCTACAAGCCACACACTCATCTTTATAGGCGGAGACCCACCGCATCCGAATGTGCGACAACACCTTCCTACCGACGCATATGTCATCGCTGCAGATTCTGGCTACGCCCACGCAATTGCTTTGGGCTTCATGCCAAACGAATTAGTCGGCGACATGGATTCAATTACATCTATTGATTTAATCGACGCTCACGATTCGAACGTTCTCATCACGCAATTTCCCGCTGACAAAAATCTCACAGATACTGAAATAGCAATCTCTTCTGCGTTGACGCGTCTCTCATCACATATCAGTGTGGTGTCAGGCGGTGGTGATCGTTTTGATCATGTTCTCGGAATGGTGCACTCTCTTGCATTGTGTGCAGAAACTGTTGATACCACCCTATTTATAGGTACAGCCCGTGTGTCATATGCCTCGTACACGCGGGAATTCCACCTTGATACTCAGGCAAGAGACATTATTTCGCTTATCCCACTTGGCGGTGACACCATCGTCACCACGACTGGATTGCAGTGGGAACTCACTTCCGACAGATTGCAGTCGTTTGCTTCGCGCGGTGTCAGCAATATCGCAACAGGGACAGCCGTATCTATTTCTGTCGACAACGGCACGCTCGCCATTATTCAACCAACCTTTCTTAACCACGGAGACTTCCAATGAAATTCACACGCTCACTTACTGCAATAGCTCTCGTCCTCACCACAACGGCCTGCTCATCGTCTGACTCGACAACCAATTCATCCACTGTTGATGCAACTCCAAATGAAGTCACGCTGCTTGCTTATGACGCATTCACTCCACCTACAGGAATCTTTGATGCATTTACTGCAGCTACCGGCGCAAACGTAAAGGTAGTAACAGGTGGTGATTCTGGTGTCCTCGTTTCTAAAGCCATTCTCACTGCTGGCACACCAGAAGGCGATGTGCTGTGGGGCCTTGACAACACACTGTTGTCTCGAGCACAAAAAGCCGAACTGCTCACAAGTTATGAACCAGTTGACTACGGAGACATTTGTGTGAACTACGACAAGCGGTGGTTTACATCTCGCACCATTGCGCCGCCGACATCGCTAGAAGATTTAGCTCTCCCCACTTACAAGAACCTTCTTGTGGTGCAAGATCCCGTTGTGTCATCGCCTGGTCTTGGGTTTCTCTTGGGAACAATTGCTCATTTCGGTGTTGACAAGTGGCAGAACTATTGGAAGTCACTACAGAAAAACGGTGTTCACGTTTCCCCCGACTGGACCACTGCATACACCATCGACTTCTCCGGCTCGTCCGGCAAGGGCAAATACCCACTCGTAGTTAGTTACGGTTCAAGCCCACCTGCTGAAGTGTTGTACGCAGAAAAACCGATCGATACACCACCCACTGCAGCCATTGAGTCCACTTGCTTTCGTCAAACGGAATATGTCGGCGCACTGCGCGGTACTCGCAACCCGAATTTGGCCGCCCAATTGATTTCATATCTCTTAGACGTTCCCTTTCAAGAATCAATGCCATTGTCCCTTTTTGTTTTCCCTGTAAACAAAAAAGCAACGCTGCCTGACTTATTCACCAAATTCGCTATAGCGCCAAAGAACCCGCTGACGCTTGACCCCGCTGATATCGAAAAGAACCGCGACTCGTGGCTGAGCTCCTGGCGAGAAATCATCTTGTGAGCAAGACAAAGACATTTCTCATTGCCCCCGTGGCATTACTGAGTGTCTTTTTTGTTGTGCCAGTAGCCAATACGTTCCTTCGCTTCTTCAGTTTTTCTGAATTCAACAATGTTCTTTCCTCCCAGTCATTACGCGGCGTTGCATGGTTTTCGCTATGGCAAGGCCTGATCAGCACGATTGCAACGCTTGCCATTGGACTTCCCGCAACTTGGGCGCTTTCGCGATTCACATTCCGTGGCTCACGCGTTGCTCGTGGCATTCTTACGGCACCGTTCGTATTGCCGGCTGTCGTTGTCGCTGCTGGTGTGCTCGCCATCAGCGACTCGAGAGGCATCATCCTAATTTTCTGGGCGCACGTTGTGTTCAATGTGTCAGTCGTTCTTCGCATTGTTGGCCCCCGGTGGACCATGGTGAATCATCGACTCGAACATGCTGCGGCCACACTAGGCGCACGCCCTTTGCGCTCATTCCAGTTAGTTGTGTGGCCACAAATCGCTGACGCTGTCATTAGTGCAGCCACTCTTGTTTTTGTCTATTGCTTCACTTCGTTTGGAATTGTTGCAATTCTTGGCGGCGTTTCTCGACGAACACTTGAGACTGAGATATTTACTCAGGCAGTACGACTGGGTAATACATCTACAGCAACTGCACTCGCCGTTTTACAAGCCATCATCATTGGCGCAGTTTTTTTGATTACACGTCAAAGTTCTCGCTCAGCGTCAGTCTCTCTACACGTCAGTTTGCCCCAGCCGCTACACACAAAACCAACACACCGCACTACGCCCCTGATTATCACCACAACTGCAATCCTTGTTGTTGCGACACCACTTCTAGCAACGCTCTACAGATCTCTCGTTATCAACGGTCAAGTCTCTTTCAATGCTTGGCGCACCATATTTTCGGGCACATTGCCAGCACTGTCCGTCTCTCCCCAAACAGTGATCACTACCTCACTTGTGTTCGCCATCGCTGCTGCATGCATATGTGTTCCACTCTCCCTATTAGCTGCAACCGCATCGGCATCACGTGCGCTGTTCTCCCTTCCTCTCATAGTTTCCGCAGCAACCCTTGGCATTGGTCTCATCATCACTTTTGACTCATCGCCATTTGCGTGGCGATCGGAGCGTTGGTTCATCCCAGTGGTTCATGCGGTCATCGCACTTCCACTTGTTATCCGTGCGTTGGAACCCGCCACACGAGCAATTCCTGGTTCACTTCGCAATGCATCGGCAACTCTTGGTGCATCGCCATTCACAACCTGGCGACTTGTTGAATTGCCGCTCCTGAAACCCGCTCTGTTCCGTGCAACTGGCCTTTCTATGGCTGTTTCACTCGGCGAATTCGGCGCCACATCATTCTTGTCACGATCTGGTTCCACCACATTGCCAATAGCTATTGCGCAATTGCTCGCCAGACCCGGTACCGCGACACAACAAGCCGGCTTTGCACTCGCAGCACTTATGGTGCTTGTCACAGTAGGAGTCATGAGTCGTGCTTAACGTTTCGAATCTCTCTGTTGTGTTCGAGAAATCTGTCATTATCAATAACGTTTCGTTCACTGTCGCCACTGGCGAAACGTTGGCAATTACCGGACCATCAGGTATTGGTAAAACAACATTGCTCCATGCCATCTGTGGCATTGTTCGCATCACTCACGGAACTGTGTACATTGACGATTCCGACATCACGTCGCTTCCCGCCCACAAACGGGGCATTGGCCTTGTCTCACAAACAGGTGACCTGTTCCCCACCATGACCGTGAGCCAGAACATTGAGTTCGGATTACGTATCTCCCGAATGCCACAGACAGACCGCGCCGCACGCGTTAATGAACTTCTGGAGATGGTCAATCTCGCCCATCTGGCGCACCGCAACGTGGCCGAATTGTCGGGCGGCGAGGCTCGGCGCATCGCCCTTGCTCGCGCTCTAGCCCCCCGACCCCTGGTTCTTTTGCTCGATGAACCTCTCTCGGGACTTGACCAAGAGACCCATGATTCGCTCATCATCGACCTAGCAAGAGTTCTCAAACAGACGGCCACAACTGCCCTTTTGGTCACCCACGACCATTCTGAAGCGGAATTTCTTGCAGATACGACCTTCGTGTTTCCCGCTACATAGCGCCGTAAACCCCAATAAAACAGGGGTTTTCACACCAGTTGGTATCCGCCGCACACCCTGTCATCTCTTTTGCGCAGAACCTTCTATCCCCCACAGGCACCTTTCTCCAAACTGAAGAACTCTTAGAGAACCAAAAAAGTGACATTTACCCGAGTGACAAAAAAGTCAATGGATATCCACGATTTGAGTGCTCAGATGGAATAAGTTTTTTCTTATGAAGAAACGTGAACTCATCCAAG
>SHUR01000084.1 GCA_009694565.1 Ilumatobacteraceae bacterium
CTGGGAGAGGACTCGGCCCTTGTGAGAAAGCGGCAGTTCGGTTGTGCGAAGAACTAATCGAGTTCGATTGGCTCTTCGTCTTTGGCAGAGAACTCCGCGTCTTCTTGACCATCGAGACCGGCGATGGCACGGATTTTTTGTTCCATGTCCATCATGATCTCAGGATGATCATGCAAGAAGTTCTTTGCGTTCTCACGTCCCTGGCCCATTTGCTCACCTTCATAGGTAAACCATGCGCCGGACTTCTTGGCAATTGCCATTTCGACTGCAAGGTCGAGCAATGCACCTTCGCGACTGATGCCGTGACCGTACATAATGTCGAACTCGGCCTGACGGAATGGCGGTGCAACTTTGTTCTTCACCACTTTGACGCGAGTACGTGAACCCACGACTTCGGCACCATCTTTGATTGATTCGATACGACGAATGTCAAGGCGAACTGATGAGTAGAACTTGAGTGCGCGACCACCAGGAGTTGTTTCGGGAGATCCGAACATAACGCCAATCTTTTCGCGCAACTGGTTGATGAAAATACACACAGTGTTTGACTTGTTCAGGTTGGCAGTGAGCTTGCGCAATGCCTGACTCATAAGACGAGCCTGAAGACCCATGTGGCTGTCGCCCATGTCGCCTTCAATTTCAGCACGCGGTGTAAGTGCAGCAACAGAGTCAATAACAACAACATCTAGTGCACCAGAGCGAATAAGCATGTCGACAATTTCGAGAGCTTGCTCACCGGTGTCTGGCTGCGAAATCAACAATTGATCAATGTCAACACCAATTGCTTTTGCATACACAGGATCCATTGCGTGCTCGGCGTCGATGTAGGCACAGATGCCGCCATTGCGCTGGGCCTCTGCAACAACGTGCATGGCAAGAGTTGACTTACCAGAGGATTCTGGTCCGTAGATTTCAACAACACGGCCACGTGGCAAACCGCCAACTCCGAGTGCGAGGTCAAGAGGCAATGCACCAGTAGGAATTGACTGGATGGTCATCGAACTCTTTTCCCCCATGCGCATGATGGAGCCTTTTCCGTATTGCTTATCGATTTGGGCGAGAGCCGCATCAAGGGCCTTATCGCGTTCTGGGCTTGGAGTGGTCATGTGAGTGCCTTTCGGGTTTTCCATTAGCGGTTGCTGTTGGAATGACGGACTGTACGTAATGGGTGTGTTCGAACAACAACACTGTAACTACGAACACCTGTTCGGTCAAGCATTGTCGCCTGATTTCATGTGTACGGGGCAATCCCCCAATTGGCAAGGGTGAGACATCCCCAGGAATTGGCTACGTAGAGGCGCGATTATCAAGCCAGGCTTGGGCGTGAGCGAAATCTTCGGCCGTTGGAGATCGGAACGTGATGTCAATTGCGAACCAGACCGTATAGGTCAATGGGTACCCAAAACTCGGAACGCAGACTGCCAAAAGGCCAGCCACCAATAAAAGCGGCACAAGAGCTACTCCGGTCGCGACCGAAATAATCATCCACGAAATGATTGAACCAAAGGTTAGGAAAACACCCATGGTCGCTGCGCCTAATTCGAAACCCTCGTAGCCACGTTCGCGACTGAGACCACATGTTTGGCAATGATCAGTTTTTGTGTACCACGTTGTAAAAAACGCACCATTGCCGCCGCACCATGCGCATTGACGCAAGAGACCGCGAAGAAGTTTCTTCGGCAATGATGGTGTTTTCTGACTATGCAGTGAGTTCGTCAACAAATTCTCCGAAGATAGTGGCGTACTGAAGAGCTTCTTCTTCGGTGTGAACCACAGATATTAGCCACTGCTCATCAAGACCCGGCGGAAGGATTATTCCGCGGTTAATACCGTGAATCCATTGCGCGTAGGCGATATCAAAATCTGTTGCTTTGTAATCTCGATAGTTTTTTACTTGGTCTGTTGACCACGTGACGCAACCTTTAGCGCCGAACTGCACAGTGTGCGCTGGCAAACCTGCGTTGTCGATGATGGAACCACACGCTTCAACTAATAGCGCATTGCGCGCAACGGTTGCAGCTGTGACTTCCTGTGTGCACACATCAGCGAGAACAGTTCTAGCAACAGCCATAACAAGCGGGTTGCCGTTATACGTACCCACGTGAACAACCTTGCCACCCTCAATCTCACCCATGCATTCGAGCGTTCCACCAAATGCACCAACCGGTAAACCGCCGCCGATGCTTTTCGCCAAACAGACCATGTCAGGCTGCACATCAAGTGCACCCGTTGCTCCGCCCCAACCAGCAGTAATACCGGTCTTCACTTCATCAAAAATCAACATGGTGCCGTGTTCGCGAGTGATACGACGAACATCTTCCAAATATCCAGGTTGTGGCAAACAAATACCAATGTTTTCCATCACTGGTTCAACAATGAAACATGCCACATCATTTCTCGACAATGCACGCTCTAAGGCTTCTGCATCATTGAACGGAATAACGATGGTGTCACGCACAACAGCATCGGTAACACCTGCACTTGATGGCACAGACAATGGATTATCTGCAGGGCCAGCAAAACGAAGGTCTGGCTTTTGCGACACCATGACAACGTCATGATGGCCGTGATATCCGCCTTCAACTTTGACAATCTTGTCACGACCAGTAACACCACGCGCAACGCGAATGGCGTCCATGGTTGACTCAGTTCCGGAGTTTGTGAATCGCCACATGGGCAAACCAAAGCGATCACGCAACAGCTCTGCAACCTCTGCAGTTATTTCAGCTGGTGAAACAAACAATGTTCCACTGTCGAGTTGCGTCTCGATTGTCTTTCGAACGAGTGGATTCACATGACCAGAAAAGAGCGCACCAAAGCCCATGCTGAAGTCAATAAGTTTGTTTCCGTCAACGTCAGTCATCCAGGCACCTTGTGCCTTGGCGATAACGATTGGATGTGGGTCATACGCCTGCAAACTTGATGGCACACCGAGGGGAAGCACCTTCTTTGCCCTCGCGTTAGCCGCCTGGGAACCAGGCGTTTTTTCAACGTATGTACGCAACTCACGCTGCGTAATTTGCTTGGCTCTGTCTGCCAAGTTGTGGTGCAACGTGGGATTCGTTGCTGACATTGGTATCACCCCGATTAGCGGTTGTACTCATCCTACTCGCCTTCTGATGTGGTGGTGAGAAAACCTTGTTTCTCTCATGAAGTTGGGACTGTGCGCTCTACATGGCACACTTGATCCACGCATGGTGGGCGTAGCTCAGCTGGTTAGAGCGCCAGGTTGTGGTCCTGGAGGTCGGGGGTTCGAGACCCCTCGTTCACCCCAAATCGTGGGCCGGTATCTATTCAGATACCGGCGGCACGAAGCCCTCATTGGGGAACACATGGGCATGTCGCCTAGTGTTGGAAGCCGTAACGCGCCTTTAGCTCAGCTGGTAGAGCAACGGACTCTTAATCCGCAGGTCCTGGGTTCGATCCCCAGAGGGCGCACCACTTTCATCGGAGATTTTCATGGCTGTTCTTGAAGTAGAAACATTCACCCTGGCAGCAGGAGTCGATGCGCCTGCGTTTCGGGCACTTGACGAGCAGATGCAGGAATGGTGCTACGTGAATCGTCCGGGACTTGCACGACGCACCACGGCACGAGCCGAAGACAGTACTTATGTGGTCATCACATTGTTTGCTGAGGCATCGCAAGCCGATAGTTCGTACTACAAAAATACTGATACTGAAGTTACCGCATGGAGTGCTGCAATTACCGAATCAAGCCGCAGTGTTGCGGTGTATTCACTGCTGTAATTACTGTTGCACCAACGTAATGGGGTTGCCTTCGGGGTCTTCAATACCAGCAATCAACGCACGGCCAGGAATCTGAAACGGTTCCGACGTCAATGTGCCACCGAGCGACACCGCCATCGCGCGCGATGCTTCAACGTTTTTTACCTGAATAAAGAGCGTGACTCCGCCCTTAGTGCCTTGACTCATGTGGCCACCGATGCCGTTTTCTGGACCACCAATGCCTGTAGGAATCTGACGAAGGAAACCTTCACTGATGTCCCAATTAAACATCTGGCGATAAAACGGTTCAAGCACATCAATATTCAATGCTTCAATCTGAAAATACACAACCGGGCGTGCCCATTCGTTCGTCATTTTGTTCCTACTTCCAACCGAGCGTTTCAGATATCTGAGAAGCAAAACCTAGTTCCAAAAGGGTCAAAGTTCGCAAGTCGTCCCGTTCTTCGGCGCTTGCGCCAATCCACTCTGAAAGAGTTGCCTCTACTGAGACCAAGGTCAACATGTTGAGCGCTGTCGCTCTAGCGGCACGTGTTGGAATTCCTCCCAGTTCAAAGATCAGTTGAAGTGAATCAAGAATTTCCCTCGTCTTTTCGGAATGAAGTTCAGGTGGAGCTCCATGAAGGGCCAGCTCATTAATCACCAGAGCCCGTTTACGAATAACGCCAATGTGTCGCGAAAAAGACCCAAGGTAGTCAACTCCGGTTACGGCAACATCCCGAAATGTCTCAACGTCAATGTGAAGACCTTCCACCAATTGTGCAGCCAAAGTGTGCGCAACTTCAGACAAGAGGTCGAGGCGAGATCCGAAATATCGGTGCACTAAAACGTGACCACTCGCAAGTCCGGCATGTTCGGTAATTGCGTCCACCAAGAGTTCATTCATTGGTGTTGTGTCGAGAAGGGAAATGACCGCCTTAACTAATCGATCACTAGCTTCTTCGCGCCCCACGCGAACTGGCTTCGATTTCGTCTTCTTTGCCATTGGTTCCAACTGTAGGCCCCTTTTTGACCCCACAACTTCACTTGACTTACTTTATTGCCAAATTTGTAAGGTCACACTACACTTAATGTAATACGACATCACATTGATTCTTCGGGAGTTCTCATGAAACTAAGTAACAGCATCTTGAGGCTCACTTCCGTGATGGCCGTCATCGTCGCCGCGTCGTTAGTGGTCTCCAATAATGCGAGTGCTGCGACCGCAACATTTCCTTGCGGAAACGGCGGGACCTACACCGTCGTCGATGGAGTTGTCACCACCACATCGGGTGATTGCGCAGGCGCTCTTGTTATCGATTCCTCGGTCACTCGAATCGCCGATTTGGTGTTCTTCCTTAGGCCCATTACATCAGTGACTATTCCCGATTCGGTCACAGATATTGGTAATCAAGCATTCCATGTGAGCGGACAGTTGCAGTCTGTAACTATCGGTAATGGAGTGACACGTCTTGGAGGAAACGCCTTTTCATACAGCGGCAATCTCACCTCGATCAGCATTGGAAACAGTGTTCAGACAATTGAGCATTCGACCTTTTACAACACTCGCATCGCCTCTGTTTTTATTCCAAAAAGCGTGAAGTCAATTTCCACCATCGCGTTTGCAAACATTCCAACCTTGCGTACAGTCACTTTTGAAGACGGATCAGCTATCAATGAAACAGATGGATCCATCAACGACACCACATTTCAAGACCTCAACGGTGAAGCAGGTGCTCAAACGATGTATGTCACGACTGTCAATCACTGTGGTTCACCCGGGCAGCGACTTTACGATTATCTCGTCTCTAAGAGTCTGTCTCCTACGTGCAACAACGTTCCTGTCAATACTGCACTTCCAGTTGTTTCTGGCACGGTTCAAGTCTCTTCCACTCTGAGCTCTACCGAAGGATCTTGGTCTAACAAAACTTCGCATGTCATCAAATGGCAAAGGGCAAACAACATTGGCGGGCCGTATACAGATGTGGCCACGGGAAGTACTCACGTAATCAGTGCGAACGACGCCGGAAAATACCTGCGTTCCTCGGTCGTTGCCACAAACAGTAACGGTGCATCTATTGCTGCCGTGTCGGCCCCAACCATTGCGGTTCCCACTCCGGCTACAACTACGACCACTACAACTACAACCACGACTACTACAACTACAACAACGGTTGCACCAACAACTACAACAACGGTTGCACCAACAACTAC
>SHUR01000085.1 GCA_009694565.1 Ilumatobacteraceae bacterium
AGTCGGTAAGAGAATTCTCTTACCGACTCTATTTTTTTGTCTAGGTAATCGGAGACTCACGTTTCTGCGACCTCGAACATCACAGAATTCATAGGGGTCTACGATGCCGATTCCACATTGTTAGGTGAAATCTCATATTGGGTGGTTGCGCAACGATTCGACATGCAGGTCGGACTGCAATCACACCCAGGAAATGACGTGGCCAACATACTCATGGAACACCTGCCACCCTCAGGCTGGTCAGACATCGCACGAAAACAAGACACAACCGATATTCACAAGGAACTCACCCGTATCAACGGCCCCTTGCAAGTCGTTATTGGTGGCGTACTCACTATGTCAACAGTAATAAGCGACGAAGAGTTTTAGTCGAAACCGACAAATGACGCCATGGCATCATTTGGAGAACGGCGCGAACGCACCTCGTTTGCTACAAATTCTTCATCAGGAAAGCCCATCGCAACACAGGTCATGATCACTTGATCTTCAGGAATGTTGGCGTGTTCGCGCACCACTTGTGACTGCATAATTCCTTGACCGTTGATGACAGAGCCAAGACCTTTAGACCATGCTGCAAGAACCAAGCCATATGTTGCTGCACCACAATCGAAGTGCGCGATGGTGTCATGTTCGAGAGCTTTATCAAGTGTGATCACAATTGATACTGGTGCATCAAACTGGCGGAAGCCGCGCATCACCCAATCTTGACGGCGTGCTTTATCATCGCGCTCAATTCCCATTGCCTCGAAAAGTTGCACCGCAATTTCAACCTGACGATCACGATGAGGACCTTCATAGCCGTGGTTCATTTTGATTTCACGATCAACTTTTGAACCTGCCATCATGCGCTCGGTGTTGCCTTTGCGAATGTGTTCAAGCGGTTCGCCAGTAACAACGTGATAATGCCACGGCTGCGTATTCATTGATGATGGTGCGCGCTTGGCTAATTCAATGACTTCTTCAAGAAGTGCGCGTGGTACCGGTTGCTTCTTGTAACCGCGAATGCTGCGGCGTTCATGCACCACTGTTTCGAAATCTGTTGGGGAGTTCTGATCATCAGCCATGGCCGGGAATGCTCTTCCATGGACCACCGTCAGAGCGTGGCTCTTTCGGTAGACCAAGAACTTGTTCGCCAACAATGCCGCGCTGTACCTGGCTGGTACCTGCATATATGGTTCCGGCACGAGCATTCATAAACACACCAGCCCAGTTTGCGCTGTCGTTTGGTGATCCAGGAGCATCAGTAGTGAAAGCGGTGTGAGGTGTCTGTCCAAATGGAACCAAAGCATCTGCACCAAGAATGTCAACTGCTAGTTCTGTTACTTCTTTGTGGTATTCGCTCCACCACAACTTACCAATTGAAGCTTCTGGGCCGGGCTGACTGCCATTCATAAAAGCAGTCAAGGTTCGGTAACCAAGAAAGCGCATAATTTCGACTTTGATATGCGCTTGCGCTAGCCGTTGGCGAATATGCGGATTAGTTGTCACACCTTTTTCTCGCGCAAGATTGTTTAGTTTGTCAAGCTCACCGCGAAATGAAATTCCACTGACTACAGCGCCAGCTCCACGCTCGTTGCCAAGAAGAGTCATCGCGACCATCCAGCCGCCATTGATTTCACCAACAACATTTTCTTTCGGACAACGTGCATCGGTAAAGAAGACTTCGTTGAATTCAGAATCGCCTGACATCATCTTGATGGGGCGTACTTCCACGCCTTTTTGACGCATGTCAACAAGGAGGAACGTAATACCGCGATGCTTCACATCATCTGGTGATGTACGAGCAAGAACGAAAATATGATTGGCAAGGTGACCAGCTGATGTCCAGATCTTTTGCCCATTGATGACCCACTCATCGCCGTCAAGAACTGCGCGGCATCCCAAGTTTCCAAGGTCGCTTCCGGCCGATGGCTCGCTGTAGCCCTGACACCAACGATCTTCACCAGATAAAACACGAGCCAAGAAAGTTTTCTTTTGGTCCTCGGTACCAACGGCAAGGATGGTGTTGCCCAACATGCCAATTCCGAATCCATCGTTTGGACCTCCGCTTGGAACCCCTGCCCTAGCGAATTCTTCTGCGAGCACTAACGATTCAACATGAGTCAAACCTTGGCCGCCGTATTCCTTTGGCCAAGTAATTGCAAGAAGATCATTCTTCGACAACTTCTCGCGCCAGTTTTCGGTCCACACTGCTGCATCCTTATGATTCAGTGCGCCGATGCCCTTCCAATCTGTCGGAAGGTTGGCATCGAGGAAGGAGCGCACTTTTGTGCGATAGGTGTCGGCTTGGGGAGGGTAAACAAAATCCATGTTCCTACCCTAGTAACGGCTACTGGCAGGTTCAGTATCCGAGCAGCCGAAATAGGCCTATTTGGACATCTCTAAGCCTGCAAAATCGCCTGCCGCCCGCCACGTTTCAAGCAATCGAACAAAGGCAACGGGGCCTTTGCCATAACTGCCGTTCTGGGCAGCTCGTTCAGCTGGCTTGCCTTCGTTGTTGTAGTAGCCAGGCGTACAAGCCTCGAGGAACTTCAGGTTCATTGTGGAATTTGATTTGATGTCTTCCACCCAGTCATTTTCAGCCTGAGCACTTGCTTCAATACGAGTGATTCCTTCTTCTGTTGCATGCTTCACGACGTGCGCAATATGAATCGCCTGTTCGTTCAACATATGTGGGAAGTTCACAGAGAATCCTGATTGTGCTGTGGACACAATAAAGCAATTTGGAAATCCGCGAGAGAAGAAACCGTGGAAAGTAGAGACGGCATCAGCCCACTTGTCGGTAATTGTGAGATTGTCTGAGCCAGTTACTTCGTACCCGGAACGGCGCGCATAATCAGTTCCGACTTCGAAACCAGTTGCATATATCAGGCAATCAAGTTCATACTCAACACCGTTAGCCACAACACCCTTTGGTGTAATTCGCTCAACTCCGAGACCGCCTGTGTCAACAAGTGTCACGTTGGGCCTATTGAACGTTGGCAAGTAGTCATCATGGAAGCACGGACGCTTACAGAACTGGCGATACCACGGCTTCAACGCTTCAGCTGTCTTAGGGTCGGCCACAATTTCATCAACACGATTACGCACTTGATTCATTTTTTCAAAGTCTGCGTTTTCCACAATGGTGCCAATTTGTTCTGGGCTTGTTCCAAGGCCGCCCTCTTTACGCGCCCGCAACATGAGGTTGCCCACAATTTCAGTCCAACCATCGTTCACGAGATCTTCGGTATCAAAAACTCCCGATGTGAGGTTCGTAAAGTTTTCATTACGACGTCGTTGCCAACCGGGTTCTAGTGAATTAGCCCAATCTGAATCTGTCGGCGTGTCATTGCGAACGTCGATAGAAGATGGAGTGCGTTGGAAGACAAACAATTGTTTTGCACCTGCACCGAGGTGCGGAACTGCTTGTACTGCCGTTGCGCCGGTACCAATGATGCCGACCACTTTGTCCTTCAAACCAGTGAGATTTCCTGTACTAGTGCCACCTGTGTATGCGTAATCCCAACGACTGGTGTGGAATGAATGGCCCGCGAATGTGCCAACGCCTTCGATGCCTGGCAATTTCGGACGATGCAAAGGGCCATTAGCCATACTGATGAAACGTGCGCGCACTTCGTCACCACGGTTCGTGCGAATAATCCAGCGGAGTGATGATTCATCCCAGCGCACATCAGTGACTTCAGTTTGCAACATCGAACGTGAATACAAATTGAAGTGTTCAGCAATGCGATGACAGTGCGCCAAAATCTCTGGTGCAGGTGTGTACTTCGATGCAGGAATGAAACCTGTCTCTTCTAACAACGGCAAATAGATGTACGACTCAACGTCGCATGCAGCACCGGGATACCTGTTCCAGTACCACGTGCCACCAAAGTCGCCACCTTTTTCAATCACGGTGAAATCGTGCACGCCTGCTTCGTGAAGTCGCGCTGCAACCAACATGCCGCCAAAGCCTCCACCAACAATGGCAACCTGAACTTCTTTAACAATCGGCGCACGCTCTTCGAACGTAATATACGGATCTTCGAGATAGTGAGCAAACTCGCCCGCTATTTCGGTGTACTGCTCGTTAGCTTCTGCCCGCACTCGCTTATCGCGTTCATCGCGGTAGCGCTGGCGTAGTTCATCAGGGTCAAACCCCAGGTCGTCAGTTGGTGTCTGGCTCATTCCATAACACTATGTCTCAGTCCGCATTGATACGGAGCCGAAGGTTATTTGTCTGCAGTAACGCGAGCGTGCGGGAACACCCGCAGGAAGTTACCCGAGTTGAACTTGTCGACAGATGCCTGAGGCACCTGGGTCATGCACGACTCAAAACGGGCAATCGGGTCACGGCCACCCTCTGTATGTGGGTAATCGCTAGAGAACAAATAGAGGTCGTCGTTTGATTGGTCGATCAGACGTGCGACATCTTCAAACACGAACGGTGTGAAACCGAACTGTTGACGAATCTGCTCAGACGGTGAACGCTTGAAACCGCGAAGACGGTCGTCAACGCGTGAGTACGCCTTGTGGATGTGATCAAGGCGAACAATCATTTCAGGAACCCAGCCAGCGCCCAGTTCAACAGAAGCGAACTTCAAGTCTGGGAAGTCTTCAAGAACACCGTCAAGAACAAACATGGAAATAAATGTTTCAATACCCTGATGCATCACTGCAGCGTCACGAGCACGAACATTTTCTCCGCCGCCCATCCAGTCTTTTGTGACACCGCGACCGGTATTGCTCCACTCTGGCTTCAATTGCAGTGGGTTACCACCGACATGGAATACCACTGGTACTTGTGCTTCTTGCAACAACGACCAAATCGGATTGAAGTCAACGTGAGTTGGGGAACGCTCGCCAGCCAAACGATGTGGAACCCACATGGCCTCAAGACCATTGTCAAGACTCCACTGCACCTCTTCTAATGCAAGCGCTGGATTCTCAAGTGGAATTGCAGCAACTCCCATGAGACGGTCATCAATTGAACAGAAGTCAGACATGTGACGGTTGTGCGCACGCGCACCGCCGTAGCGAACCTTGTCAGGAATTTTACTGCTCGGTGAAAACGGCATGTGCAAACTGTGCGTTGGGAAGACCAACTGCTTTTTGAAGCCCAACATGTCGCTGGCGATGACACGGTCATGCTTGTCGAATGCACCGAGAGCTTGAATTTCTTTGACGTCTTGGATCATGCGATCACCAAGAGCGATGAGAGACTCCTTGTGTTCATCAGAATGTTGTGAACCGTTGCCAACAATGATTGCAACTTCTTCGTCGGTGACAAGTGAACGACCGTAATCAACTTCGGGAAGAAGGTCGCGAATGTCTGGGTCAGCAAACTTCTTGAGGAAGTCTGGAAGCTCCATGATGTGTGTATCTGCGTCATACAGAACACGATTACCTGCGTATGTCATATGGGTCTCCTATCCCTCGAACTTGGGGAAACGGTACCACCCATACGGGCGGTAACAAAGAGGTGAACAGTTAGGTCAGGGCTATGCCCTATTGGGCGTTACTCAATACGATGAGCAGGTGCACATCACCACCGCCCAGATCGATTCATATCGACGTAATGGCTGGCTTTTGTGCCGCCCGTTTGTGGGCGGAGAAATTCGTGATATCCAGCAATGGGTTGATGAAATTCAGCACTGGCCGGACAATGGTGACTGGTTGCACTACCGCGAGATGACCGACAGTGGGCCAAAACTGTGCCGTACGGAAAACTTCACACCATTCCATGCTCCTCTATGCGAGATTCTGACAACCGGTGCAATCCTGGAAATTGTCTCCGCCCTCATGGGTGAACAAGCAGTTCTCTATAAAGAAAAGATCAACTACAAGTTGGTCGGTGGAGCAGGGTTCCTTCCTCATCAAGATGCACCGGCATACCCGTTTATTGAAACTTCAAT
>SHUR01000086.1 GCA_009694565.1 Ilumatobacteraceae bacterium
CAGCAGTTCATATGGGCTAGATGACCAGAACGGGCAGATCACCATGGCGTGATCGTTTTCAAGAACGAAACGTTCGTTGTTTGACTCTGCTTCAGTAGTGGTACAGACAATGCATCCACCTTTAAATCGTTCGAAAGCGCGTTCTTCTTCAAGAATTTCGCCAGGTACAAACGGAAGACCAAGCAACTGTCCGTGTGGATGAGCAAGTGATGCACCTGCTTCACGACCATGATTCACAATTGCTTGTGTGTAGCGAATGTTTGGCGTGTTGGCATGTGCAATAAAGCGAGATTTGAGTGCTGCCATGAGTTGCACGATCTGATCATCAGAAAGTTGATCGAGACGCTCTTCGTGTTCTGGTGAGTACACAAACACTTCGTGCTTGCCGCTGGCTTCAGCCATTACGTGCACGGGGCCGAGGTTGCGCACTGCAAGCGACTCGTCGCCCTCGAATGCGGGGTAGCGGTTCGGAATAACACGCAACTGCCAATTGCCAGCTGCGTCAACATTTTCTAGCAGCGGAACGTCAATAAGGGCGTGCGCGCTGTTGGGACAAAATGGGCATTCACGATCAGGGTCGTTTTCAACTTTTTGCGCACGCGGAGCGAAGTCGCTCGTGCGTTTAGCCCGAGTGGGCACCACCGTGACCCATCGGCCGGTGAGAAGATTGAGACGAAGCTGACTCATTACCCATTAAGGATAGGGCGAAACGCCTTGTTTTCGGTGGACTATCGGCCCACGAAGGAGTCACACAGTGAGTGAATACCGGCTGATATGGCGATGTGAATCTGCAGTAAACGCAGTCTGACGTCCGTCGGCGAATCGAGAGATCAAAGCCAGTCCTGACTGTTCAGCAATTGCATCAAGTTGGGGTGGGGTGAAGTAACGAACTGCCCATGAACGAACCTGCGAACTGTAGAGAGGGCCAATGTGAGTGAATGTGCCCGTGATGCGCTGAGTCAGTGAGTCATGGTGGCTTGTGGCGAGGACTTCTTCCCCCGTGGCCATGGTTTGTATGAATTCATGAGTTGAGTCATCTGTTGAATACGGAATGACAACGTCGATGTACAGCGACCCAGAAGGAGCAAGTACCTGCGCAATACGGCTGACGCAGGACTGCAGAGCCGCCTCGTCTGGCACGTTGAACAGTGTGTTGTAACCGATGAAGACGACATCAAATGGACCGCCTGGAAGTTGTTCTGAAAAATCACCACAAATGAAGGAGACCGAAGATGGAAACTTCTTCTCTTGAGCAATCTGCAACATTGCCGTGGATGAATCAATGCCAAGGATGGTGTCACCTGACGTAGGGCGTAACGACAGCCATTGCGCCACTAGTCGTCCCGTACCGACACCGAGCTCAAGAACGCGAATCGACTCAGGGAGTAGGGAACTGACGATGGATTCGAGAAAATCGGTGTCGTCGAGGTCTGCGTACCACTGGTCGTACACCTCGGCAAAGGAATCGCCATAGGTCGTTGCGTCGTATCCATCAACGCCATAGGGGTTTACGTGGTCGCTGCTCATCAGGTACTAGTCCACCACGACCATGTGCGAGGGAACGCATCGGTAGCCTGACGGGATGACCGAGATTACTGATTTGCCACGTTCGTACGTGTATCTCGATCATGCTGCAACCTCTCCGTTGCGCCACGAGGCTCGTGATGCCATGAGCATGTATGGCGATGTGATGTACGCAAACCCGTCGGGCTCGCATCGATTTGCGCGAGAAGCTCGTCAGGTCATCGATGAAGCACGAGATCTGGTGGCTGAAGTAATCGGATGTCGTCCTGGCGAAGTGATTTTCACGAGTGGCGGAACCGAAGGGGCCAACGCCGCAGTTCTTGGCGCTACTCGTCGAACCGGTGGGTCAGCCGTATGTGGAGCGACTGAACATCACGCTGTGTTGCACTGCGTAGAGCACATAGGTGGCACCGTGGTGCCAGTTACTTCTGCGGGTGCAGTAGAGCCTCATGTCATGCGGGCAGTACTGACAGACCTAGACGATGTCGCTGTGGTGTCAGTAATGGCAGTGAACAACGAGACCGGCGCTATTTCAGATTTAGAGCACATCTCGCATGCAGTTCGACGCCAGGCACCTGATGCTTTGTTTCATACTGATGCAGTACAAGCAGCGTGTTGGATTGACTTGCGAACTGTGTGGTCACACGTTGATTGCCTCACATTGTCTGCGCATAAATTTGGTGGACCAAAAGGAATGGGAATCATGGTGCTACGTGAAGGCGCAACACTGGAACCACTTATTTTGGGTGGGGGACAAGAACGTGATCGTCGCAGTGGCACACACAACGTTGCGGGCATTGTGGGTACTTCCATTGCGCTGTCGTTGACAGACCAGAATCGCAAATCTGAAGTAGCCCGACTTGGCAAATTGCGTGATCAGTTGATTGATGGAATCACGTCACGCATCGAATGCGCCACAGCGACACTCGCGCCAGGCACTGGCGTTGCTGGTATAGCCCATGTGTGCTTGGAAAATCTGGAGAGCGAATCATTGTTGTACCTGTTAGATGAAGCAAGTGTCTGTGTTTCTGCTGCATCAGCATGCGCAAGTGGCGCCATGGAGCCATCACATGTGTTGGCGGCCATGGGCGTTTCGCGTGAACGCATTAAAGGCTCATTGCGTTTCAGTCTCGGGCACACCACTACTGAAAGCGATATTTCTGCTGCAATCGATGCAACAATTGCTGCAGCAGCACGACTGGGGGCTACGACATCATGAAAGTTCTTCTAGCTATGTCTGGTGGCGTTGACTCGTCGGCTGCAGCATTAGTGCTGCGTGATCAGGGTCATGATGTTGTCGGAGTCACCATGCGTTTGTGGGGTGGCGAAAGCGACACGGGTTGCTGTTCAGTGTCGGATGTTGATGACGCCCGCAGAGTGGCACAACAAGTGGGCATTGATCACTTGGTCTTTAACTTTTCTGAAGAATTCAACGAGCATGTAGTTGAACCGTACGTGGCATCTCATGTACAAGGCACCACTCCGAACCCTTGTATTGAGTGCAATCGACATTTGAAATTTGACAAACTCATCGAACGTGGTCGGGCATTGGGCTTTGATGCGGTTGCTACTGGCCATCATGCACGTGTGATTGATGTTGATGGCACTTTGCGCTTGGCGCGTGGCGCAGATGCTGCAAAAGATCAGAGCTATGTGGTGCACATGTTGTCTGCTGAAGATCTTGCATATGTCATGTTTCCCGTTGGTCATATGCAGAAGTCTGATGTCCGTGAATTGGCCAAGTCTGGTGGACTTCGCACTGCAGCAAAACCCGATAGTCAAGATGTGTGCTTTATTGGCACCACTATTGGTCGCGCAGGTTTCCTAGAACCACGTCTTACCTTTAACTCGGCAACAGTTGTTGATGCAACAGGCACCCAAGTGGGTGAAGTGCCAGCGGTTGAGTTGGTAACACTGGGTCAACGACGTGGTCTCGGACTTGGCGGCGGCGACAAGCGCTACGTGGTGGCAGTTGATGTGCCATTGCGTCGAGTTGTTGTTGGTGATGAATCTGAATTGTTTATTTCTCACACCTTGATCGGCACGCTGTCATGGCCGTATTCAACTGATGTGTCCACCATTTTATCTCGCGAAATTCTTGTACAAGGAAGCGCTCACGGTGAACGCTCTGCTGGGGTTATCACTGTTATGGGTGATGCTGCTGTTATTGCTTGGTCGCGTCCCACTCGCCGTATTTCACCGGGACAAACAGTGGTCTTTTATGATTCTGCCGACATGGTTGTACTTGGTGGCGGAATAGTTACCGAGTAATTGCTGAAAGTGCAGCAGCCAGTCTGCGTGGCGCGATACAAAACATTTTCACGTGCAACGCTTCTGTTGTTCCTAAAGTTTTTGCAGTTATTGCTGACAGAACTACTTTATCTGCCTCAGCCAATGTGATGATGAGGCGATCACCGAGAATTCCGCCTGTGAGATCTGCTGCTTCACCAATCTCGGCGGTGCGTGTGATGGACTGAATTTTTCCTGTAGTGGCCATGATTGTCTCGTGCAACACCAAATGATCATGGACCACGATGCCAACGGGAACCAGCACTAACCAACGGCGCGCAAGACGATGGAGCCGTTGCGGAATAGTTCGTGAGAGAAGTATTCCGATGGCGACGAGAACTGCCCCAAATATGTATTGATGTGCGGCAAGAAGAAGGCTTCCACCAATCAGCGAGGTGGCGTACAGCATCCAAGTGATAACTGCAGGAATAACGTACGGAAGTGGGGTGCGCAGTGCAAACCGCGTCTCATTTCCGTATGCACCTCCTTGCACCATGGTGTCCACAAACACCGGCGACGCATACACAATGAGTGCAACGACAGAACAGAAAACCGCAAGCGGCTGGCTTGCGACAACAGATACGACAACAGCGGACGGAACCACTATGCGCACAATGGTGAGCGACATCGGCGATGGAACAAGAAGTGAGGCTCCAACAATTGTCCACAAGAACCAACCCCACGTAATGACGACCCACGCGACTGGGCGAGATGCATCGTCGGCAATGGTCTGCCACGGTGATGACAGTGCAAGGACAACCCAAGCCAGCAGAACGACCGACACCACAATGCGCGCGGGCCGAAGTGGGGAGAGAACTGCCATGTGACCAGCCTTGCCTGTCGGACTCTCTGCCACAGAATTCCCCAGTTCGTTGCCCAGTCGGCACTACTGATACCAATAGATAGAAGCTTTTAGGCTCACATGCCATTGGAGGACAGGTGAATTCAGACAATGGCCGTTCGCCACGTCCTGGCGCCACCTTCGGCATCGGCAGTTTGCCGCACCGCAGTGTGTCGGCTGCGCTTGATTTCGTATGGCGCTCGACCGATGTTGTCACCATCCCATCTCTTCCTCGACGGTCTCCAGCAGAAGGAATGATTGCCCAGGCACTTGTGGGTATTGAAGGAGTTTCTGTTGGTCAGTATGGCGGCATCAGTGTTGATGTTTCAGCACTCGATATTGATCAGTTCATTACTACTGATTTGAATTCTGATGCATACGGATCATTCCTCGCATTCCTTGAAAGTTTCCCCGTGCGCAATCCCGGTGTGCATACTGTCAAATGGCAATTTGTTGGCCCTGTCACTTTGGGTCTGGCATTGGTACGTATTGGTCTTGAGCCTCAAGTTGCATTTCCGCTCGCGTTACAGGCCGTGCGTGCGCACGTTAGTGCCTTGCAAGAAGAAGTTGCTCGTGTATGCACCGGAGTAACTCAAATAATCATGCTTGACGAACCATCAATGCCTGATTCACTGGAACCCGGTTTTTCCATTTCGACAGAAGAAGTCATCGATCTCATTTCCGGCGCATTAGCCGCAGTAACAAGCGGCAATATCAGTGGTGTGCATTGTTGTGGCAGAACAGACTGGGGCGCAATGCTCGCAACTGGTGCAAATATTTTGTCTGTCCCCGTGCCGTCGCCTTCAAGTGACGAAGAAATGGGGGAGATGTTGGGGGCTGCGAGTCGCATCTCGGACCATCTTGATCATGGTGGTCGCATTGCATGGGGGGCTGTACGTACGGACGGGCCCATTGCGATCAGTGCTGAGCGTCCTTGGAAAACTCTCATGGAAGTAATGTGTGCGTTAGTACAAGCTGGAGTTGACCCACTTCTGGTTCGCCGAATGAGTTACATCACTCCTGCGTGTGGGCTTGGCTCACATACTGATGGTGTAGCTGATGGAGTGTTTTCTCACGTTCGCAGTGTGTCCATGAAGGTGGGCCAGCAAGCCACAGCATCTCGCTTGACACTTGGCTCGTAGGGCCACTCATTGCCGTA
>SHUR01000087.1 GCA_009694565.1 Ilumatobacteraceae bacterium
AGGGAGTGGGAGTTACTGTTCCAGGTTCCTTCACTAAAACATGCTCGTGAAAGAAGCGGGGTGATGAGGTATTCAAGAGTTCACCTGCGATGCGAGGTAACACGCTGTGAAGTGCAGTTTCTTCGAATTCCGAAATCCTTTGCCAACTTACATAGTCATCAAAGAATCGCCCCGAGGAATCCTGCGGTGTGTAGTCGTTTGCCCAACTACTCGGGGAGGAAAGGTTTTTCTCTACGCCACTAGCGATGCTGGCCAGTAGATCGGAATTTAAGACCTGTCTGATGACGGCGTATCCATTCTCACGAAAATTCTCGAGGTCGCGCAGAGAAAGAATTGCCATTGTCTGATGATAGGACCCCCTTTGAATCAGTGGCAGTATTCGGTGGGGGAAATAATATGACAATGCATTTTGCGACGATTTGGGAATCGTATGCCGACCAGTTGAGTGACGTGCCAGCTGTGATTGACGGAGACAAGCGGCTGTCGTGGTCGCAATATGACAACCGTGCAGCACGTATCGCTGGGGCATTGACGGCAGCCGGTTTAGGGCCAGATGATAAATGTGGGTTGTATCTCTACAACAGCGCTGAATATTTAGAAGCTCATTACGCATCGTTCAAGCAACGTGTGGTACCGATCAATGTCAATTTTCGGTATCTCGGAAATGAACTTGAGTATTTACTAGACAATGCAGACTGTAAGGCGTTGTTCTATCACGCATCTCTCGCAGACAGAGTTGCCGAAGTAGTGGGAAAGTTGCCTCTACTCCGACTCATTGTCGAAGTTGATGACGGACCCGCAACCGCAGACGTACCAGGCCGAGTCAAATACGAAGATCTGATTACCCGCAATGAGCCCGCACCGCGCATAGAGCGTTCAGGTGAAGACATATACATGTTGTACACCGGTGGGACAACAGGAATGCCAAAAGGTGTGATGTACACGATGGGAAGTCATACACAGCAGTTTGTTGGGAATGGTCTTGTTGCATTGGGTCTGCCGCTCACCGATGATTGGCGAGAACTCGCACCACTCTTAAGTGAAGTAAGAAAGCGTGACGGTACGTATGTCGTAGTTCCTTGTTGTCCACTGATGCACGGAACGGGTATGTGGATTGGTGCAATGATTCCGCACGCAGTTGCAGGCACTGTGCTCATTTTGCAGAATCGCAAGTTTGATGCAGATGAATTGTTGTCCCTTGTCGAAACCGAACGCGTGCAGAACGTTGTCATTGTCGGAGATGCTTTTGCCCGACCAATTGCTGATGCTCTAGATGCTGCGCAACGAGCAGGGAAAAAGTACGACACATCTTCATTAACTCGGATGGTTTCATCTGGCGTGATGTGGACGACAGAGGCAAAACGGCGTCTCATTGGTCACATTCCACAAATTATGTTGGTCGACGCAATGGGAAGTACGGAAGGCGGTATGGGCTCGAGTGTGATGATGAAAGATGCCCCTGCTGAAACTGCAGTTTTCACGGTCAATCCGACCACAAAACTGTTTGATGATGAAGATAATGAAGTACTCCCGGCAAGTGGTGGAACTGGAAAAGTGGCAAGCGGTGGTCATGTGCCAATTGGGTACTTTAAAGATCCTGAGAAATCTGCGCGCACATTTCGCACGATTGGTGGTGTGAATTACTCATTCCCTGGTGACCTAGGAACGTACGACGCTAATGGAAATCTTGTGCTGCTTGGTCGCGGTAGTCAAGTCATCAATACAGCGGGAGAGAAAGTCTTTCCCGAGGAAGTTGAAGAAGCCGTCAAGCGCAATGTTGGCGTTCGTGACTGTCTGGTTGTTGGTCTTCCCGATGAGAAGTTCGGTCAAATAGTTGTTGCGGTTGCTTCGGTTGATGCAGGGTCCACGTTGACTGAAGCAGATGTAATTGCATCTGTGAAGAAACAATTATCTGGTTACAAAGCACCCAAACGAGTCGTGTTCGTATCTGAAGTACCGCGTGCACCAAATGGCAAAGCAGATTATCCAAGTGCTCGTGCCCTAGCTGAAAGGTAAAACACTCATGGATCATCTCGATGCACACCTCGGAGGACAACGTCCATTCGGTTTGAACTATTGGCCAATGCCAGAAGATGCACCGTCGGCTGATATTCCGCGCGAATCAATTCGTCTGGTGTCTCCTGATGGGGCATTGGTGCGTGGACTTTTGTGGACACCACCAAACGGCAAATGGAAAACTGCTGTGATCTTGTCGCATCCCCGTGGCGATTTCAGCGTGCATTACGCATGCCCATTATTAGCTGCGGCCGGTTATGCGGTGTTTGGTTTTTCAACTCGGTACCTCAATAACGACACTGACTGTTTGCACGAGAATTGCATCATCGATGTCAAAGTTGCTCACGATGAAATGAAACGTCGTGGTGCAGAGTCGGTCATCTTGCTCGGTAATTCTGGTGGCGGGTCGCTCATGGCAATGGCTCATGCTGAATTAGGAATCGGTGATGGTTGGGTTGGCATGGCGGCTCATCCCGGCGAAGGTGTTTTTATGTTGCAAGTCATCGACCCATCTGTCGCTGATGAAAACGACCCATTCAGCCGGGTGCCCGAGCTTGATATGTACAACCCGGAAAACGGATGGCGCCCGTGGCCAGAACCAAGTTCATATGACATGGACTGGCTGGCGAAGTACCGAGACGCTCAGCGGGCCCGAGTGGCCAGAATCGATGCCATCGCCAAGCAGGCCATTGCCGATGCTGAAACTGCCGGAACCGCCCTGAAGGAAATTCACAAAGACACAAACGTAGAGATGTGGCGTGAGCAACGGGCCCGCCGGGTCTTCTCGAAATACCACACGATCTACCGAACATTGGCCAATCCTGTCTATCTGGATCTGTCGATAGAGCCAGATGAGCGCCCGATGGGGTCACTTTTCGCCTTTCCAGACCCCTTTGAGGCCAATTATGGCCGTGGCGGATTAGCGCGCACGATGACATCTCGTGGGTGGCTCAGTACCTGGTCGGGGCTTTCTAGTCACGCCAAACTGGCTGACACCATGCCCCATATCAAGGTTCCGACCCTGCTGCTGCACCCCACCGCGGATACCGAAATCCGTATCAGGGAAGCAAAAGAGATTGTGGCTGCCTCTGGGGCGGCTGACTCCACATATGTAGAAATGAAGGGTGCCCCTCATTATCTCGAGGGCCATCGCATCGAAGCTCTCGAAGTCGTGGCCGACTGGATTGAGAAGCGCTTTCCTCGGTAAATCACTCGGTGGTTCCCATGTGGTTTAGCTGAATCTCCCGATAGCGTTCCTAGTCCGTGCGATTCGGGTATTACCCGAAAAGCTAGATCGACCGTCGAAGACACAAAAAATAATCGACGTCCGTGAAGGCCACAACGCTGAAAAGCAGAGTGGAACCACACGGCAACACCCAGACACGTGCTCCGTTGACAGAAATGTTCTCGGAGCATTTGCGTGAATAACCAAACGAGAAAAAGGGTTGCCGCCATGGCACAAAAAGCGATCGTCGGCGAAAAAGTCGGCATGACACAAGTGTGGGGAGATGACCAACGAGTCATCCCTGTCACAGTGCTGCGCGTAGAGCCAGTTCGTGTTGTCCAGGTCAAAACAAATGACCGCGACGGATACACCGCGTTACAAGTTACATACGGACACAAAAGTGCCACCAAGCTCAGCAAGCCTGAGCAGGGACACTTTGCGTCAGCAAACGTCGAAGCGGGCCGCCGCCTCGTCGAACTACGCCTCGACTCTGTCGATGGCTTCGTTGTCGGACAAGAGATCGCAGCTGATCTTCTTGCACCTGGCGAAATGGTCGACGTCACTGCGGTCAGCCGCGGTAAGGGTTTTGCTGGTGGTATGAAGCGTCACAACTTCAGCGGCCAGGGAGCAAGCCACGGTAACCATAAGCACCATCGTGCACCTGGTTCCATCGGTTCATGCTCATTCCCAGGTCGTGTATTCAAAGGCCTCAGAATGGCTGGCCACATGGGTCACGAGCAAGTCACCACTCTCAATCTTGAAGTAGTGCAAAGCGATCCAGAGCGCGGTCTCATTTTGATTAAGGGTTCTATTCCTGGCCCGAACGGTGGCGTTGTCATCGTGCGTAACGCAGTGAAGGCGAAGTAATTCCGATGGCATCAATCGCAGTTAAGAATTCATCAGGCAAAGCGGCTGGCAATGTTGATGTTGCAGACGAACTGTTTGCAGTAGAACCAAACGTTCCAGTGATGCACCAAGTTGTCACAGCGCAACTCGCAGGTCGTCGCGCCGGAACACAAAGCACAAAAACTCGTGCTGAAGTTTCAGGTACAGGTAAAAAGCCTTTCAACCAAAAGGGAACTGGTGGAGCACGTCAGGGTTCAACCCGCGCTCCACACTTCACTGGTGGTGGTATTGCTCACGGGCCAAAGCCTCGTAAGTACACACAACGCACACCGCGCAAAATGATTCGTCTTGCACTTGCGTCTGCTTTGTCAGATCGCAACAACTCAGGCCACATCATTGTTGTTGAGTCATGGGGCCTTACAACTCCAAGCACAAAAGATGCACTCAAGGCACTCACCGCTCTCGGTGTTGAAGGTCGCGTTATGGTTGTTGTTTCTCCATCTGAAGAAGTTGCAATCAAGAGCTTCCGCAATGTTCCTGAAGTGCAACTCACACTTGTTGGTGAACTCAATGCGTATGACGTTTTATGCAACGACTGGATTGTCTTTTCAAAAGACAGCCTGCCCATCGCAAAGGAAGCTAAGTAATGAAAGATCCACGCGACATCATTCTCAAGCCTGTTGTCTCTGAAAAGAGCTACGCGCTTATGGAAACAGATGTGTACACGTTTCAAGTTGCAGTTGATGCTTCTAAGCCCGAGATCCACGATGCCATCGAGGCAATCTGGGGCGTCAAGGTACTCAAGGTCAACACAATCAATCGCAAGGGCAAGTTCCAGCGCACACGTAACTCCAACCGAATCGGTCAGCGCCCGCACACCAAGCGGGCCATAGTCACCCTTGCTGCGGGAAGCAAAATCCCGTTGTTCGAAAGCTGAAATAATCATGGCAATTCGCAAGCGCAAACCAACTAGTCCCGGACGTCGTTTCCAGACAGTCTCTGATTTCTCAGAGATCACAAAGACGACGCCTGAAAAGACTCTTCTCTCTTCAAAGTCAAACACCGGCGGACGTAACGTCTACGGTCGCAAGACTTCACGTCACCGCGGTGGTGCGCATAAGCGCCAGTACCGCATCATCGACTTCAAGCGCATTAAAGATGGCATGCCTGCAAAGGTTGCATCTATTGAGTACGACCCGAACCGTACGTGCCGCATCGCACTTCTTCATTACATGGACGGAACAAAGGCATACATCCTTGCTCCTAAGGGTCTCGAAGTAGGCATGCGTGTCGAAAGCGGACACGGTGCAGACATCAAGCCAGGAAATGCAATGCAATTGCGTTACATCCCTGTCGGAACTGTTGTGCACAACGTTGAACTTCGTCCTGGTCAAGGCGGCAAAATTGCTCGCTCTGCCGGAATGTCAATTCAAGTTGTCGCTAAAGAAGGCGACTTCGCAACATTGCGTCTTCCTTCTACTGAAATGCGTCGAGTTCTTCTTGATTGCCGCGCCACCGTTGGTGAAGTTGGTAACTCAGAACACGAACTCGTCAAGATCGGTAAGGCCGGACGTAACCGTTGGAAGGGCGTTCGCCCACAAACTCGTGGTGTTGCCATGAACCCTGTCGACCACCCACTCGGTG
>SHUR01000088.1 GCA_009694565.1 Ilumatobacteraceae bacterium
ACAGTCTCATTGTGTGTGCCTGTTACTTCGGGCAATGCGCCACCGTCTGTTGCAACAAGACATATGCCTGTGCTCATGGCTTCAATGGCAGGAAGGCTGAAACCTTCATACAGGCTTGGCACTACGGCAAGTTCTGCTTCTGCATACAACTCAACGATGCGTTCATCACTAACGCCAGACACGAAATCAATATGTGGGCGTAATCCGAGTGAATCAATAAGGTCCATGCTGTGACCAGGACGAGGCTTACCGATAATGGTGAGGCGAATGTCGCGGTCTTTGCGCAAGATGGCCATCGCTTCGAGCAGATATGACAGTCCCTTTAATGCAACGTCAGCAGAGGCTGTAGTAATCAATCGACCAGGTTCGCGTGCGACATGAGGCAGTGGTTTGAAAAGGTCAGGATCAACTCCGACGGGCACAAGACGCATCCGATCGCGCGAGACGCCCATGTCTTTGTTGATATCAGTGATGCTATTTTCACTGACGACAACAATGCGCGGCATCTTGCTTGCAACTTTTCCTTGCATCTTAACGAATGAATACCAACGGCCGACAGATCGGCGCTTCCAGCGATTCGGTGCGTGACTCATTTCTAATTCACGGTCTTTTGTGATGGGATGGTGCAACGTGACGATTGTTGGAATGATTTTTTCAATTTTCAAAATGTCCCAACCAAGGCACTGGTTGTCATGGACAAGATCAAAGTCATTCACGCGAGGACTCAGTGTGCGAAGTGCACGTTTTGAAAATGCAAGTGGTTCAGAGAACTGACCTGTCATGTAGCGAGCAGTCTCAACAACATCTGGCCATGTTTTGATCTCCCAGTATGCGGGCATCCGCCCTGGGTATGCATCGTTGAAAATATCAAGGCTCGGCAGTTTGTGCATCCTGATGCGATCATCAAGAACTGGATACGGCTGTCCACCGAAAACTTCAACAGTGTGTCCGAGGTCTGCGAGTGCTTTAGTGAGGTGACGGGTGTAGACGCCTTGTCCACCTACATGTGGTTTACCGCGATACGTAAGGTATGCAACACGCAACGGGCCATTTGGGTCGTAGGTGCCTGACATAGGCAGTGAAGGCTAACTGGCACCAATCCGAATGGCTCGGGTACGGCGTCGGGCCAGCCAGGCAAGGGCAATCAACAAAACCCAGATATAGACCGCATTCCCCGTGCGTGAATACAAGGTGCGGCCCGATCGAAGCTGAATAGAGCGTTCAAGCACTTGTTGTTCGCTTATCGATGTGCGTTCGCGAACTTCACCAGACGAATCAATGAAGGCACTAAAGCCGGTGGGGGAAATCTGTACAACATCGCGACCTTGTTCTCGAGCTCGCAATTGAGACGCCGCAATTTGTTGGGTCTGAAGAATCGTCCATGTGTAACTAGATCCATTGGTGGGATTAATGATGAATGTCGCTCCATCAGCAACACCTTCATTGACTCGTCCACCAAAAAATATCTCCCACGAAATTGCAACACTTGCCCGAGTGTCTGCGACATCAAGCCAGCCGCGCGTGGTGCCGGCTCGCGCATCTCGCGGTACTAAGTTCGTCGGTGCACCAAGAGCTTTCAATAAGGGACGCATTGGCATGTACTCACCAAATGGAACGCGTCGCACTTTGTCGTAACGGCCGGTGACTAATCCGTCTTGGTTGATAACAACTTGTGCATTCGTAAATTGGCGATCACCAGCATCTTCCGTGATACCGACAACAAATGGCACCTTCAGGCGCTGTGCTTCTTGTGCAATTTCTGTGTACTCCGGGCTATCAAAAAAGAGTCCCTGGTTTGTAATGCTGATGGCATTCTCCGGCCAAATCACGGCATCACGTTCTTGGTTGGGTTGGAGGGTCTTCGTTGCAGCCATGTGAACATCAAACACATCACGCGGGTTCGTATCAACTGCGTGAGTTCCTTGTTCTCCACCACCTTGAACAATGGAAAGATTCAATGTACGTCCCGTAGATTGCGTGCTGTTCAAAGTATTTCCCAGAAGAACTAAAAATCCAACGACACATATTGCACGAAAGCGATGATGAGTTAATGCGAGATACAACGTTGCGGTTGAGATACCAATGACACCCATCAACGGGGCAAGATCAGCAAGAGGACCTGAAACTTGTCCGATAGCGAGAGTGGCTAGTGGTACCCCTCCGAAGGGGAATGACAACCGCACTACTTCTGCAAGCGAATGACAAATGATTAACGCTGATCTATGGGAATTATCGTTAGTCGACAGTTTGGATGCGATGTAACTGGCGATGCCATGCATCACGCAGAAAATCAGGATTGCAACTAGGTAGCCAGGCGCTGTGAGAAACCACATCCACGCCATAGACGGCAAGAACCATGCGGCTGCAAAAAGAGAACCAGTCGAGAAAGATTTTTCTTTCCGCCGTACCGCCACCGAGCCATACATCGCAATTCCCACAAAGCCAAGCGGCCACCAACCCCAAGGAGGCATCGATGCTGCAACCAAAAGACCGGCGAATACAGGAAGAAACGAGCGCCGTCTCATGTCATTTATGAATGAAGCGTGGCAAGGTGAGAAAGTGTTGCGTCGGCTGCTGCACGTGCTTGTTGCACGCATGCGGGAATTCCGATACCTCTGTAACTTGCACCAGCAAAGACTATTCCAGGAGCAGCAGAACCAAGCGAGTGTTCTAATTCGGCCAAGCGAGCAAAATGATGTGGTCGATATTGAGGGAAGGATTCTGCCCACCGGCTAACGCGAATTTCTGATGGCGTCATATCGACTCCGAGATGGAGCTTCATATCAGCGAGCGCAAGGTTGATGAGCTTGTCATTGTCGAAATGCAGCACTTCAAGTCCGTCGCGGCCTAATGACACACGAAGAATCATGGAACCATCGTCGGGGCGCCAGTGTGCCCATTTGTTTGAACCAAATGAGGCAGCCGACACCCATCGTTGATCAGGTTTTGGAACTAGATACCCGCTGCCCTTCAGGCGGGCTGGCCATTGTGATGCAGGGATTGCCATCGTGATTAATACCACTGAAGCATGAGACCACTGACCCAGAAGGTCAGCAGCACGAGTATCAAGGGGACGAACGAAGTTCGAACTCGGTTTTGCTGGCGATGCAATAACGATTGCATCGGCACGGTGTTGGCCTCGCGAAGTGAACACGGTGTAGCCGGTGTTTTCTTTTTCGATTGCAGACACACTTTCACCGGTAAGTATGTGACCACCAAGAGCTGTTACTCGTTGTGTCAATAATTCGATGAGCGCGCCAATTCCACGTTTGGGAGTTGCAAAAATTGGACCAGCAGGATTTTTTGCTGCGGCGGCTCGTGCTTTGCCGGCCGCTAACAACATGCTGCGGCTTGCAGTGAGTGAAGCAATCTGTGGAACGGCTGCCATAGAGAAGTTGTCAGAATCTGCTGCGTAAATACTTCCGATGAGTGGATCCA
The DNA here is from genome assembly GCA_009694565.1 of Ilumatobacteraceae bacterium. Taxonomy (GTDB): domain Bacteria; phylum Actinomycetota; class Acidimicrobiia; order Acidimicrobiales; family Ilumatobacteraceae; genus UBA2093. The sequence continues at coordinate 3,439 of SHUR01000088.1, forward strand.
CAAGACGTTCTTGAATTTGATTACCAAATCGGCTGCGCACATATTCACCAATGGAGTCGGTGTCCGTTGTGGCGGGCAGCAGCGGCTCGATAGCTGCACGTAGTTTGCCAAGAGGAGAAATAAGGCCAGACGTTGCGAATGCCCGAACTTTTGCAGGGACACCAAGCATGAGATCGCCAGGAATGTTGTGCAGGCCATTGTGCCAAATAGAAGCATGTGCATCAGTTGGTGATGTCATTGATGCACCAAGTCCTAATTCAGATGCTAGTTGCGTGGCCCAGGGGACACGTGCAAGAAATGCGTCGGGACCCTCGTCTATAGATAAACCGGCAAAGGGCGTCGTGCGAATTTGACCACCCACAGTTGAGGCTGCTTCAAGCACTGTCACCTTGACTGTGTCAGATGAATTAGTGAGGAGAGTGAGTGCGCTAGTTAGCCCCGCTACGCCTGCACCGATGATGACAACTTGACGGGGTTCGCTCATGCAGAGATAAGCCTACGAGCAAGCGCAGCCATGACCAATGAGTCACTGTTGACGCACGCAGTGCGCGCAAACGCCATGCCGTATGACGCTGCTCGTTGAGACGCCTCAAGATCAAGGTCGTAGAGAACTTCAAGATGATCAGCTACGAAACCACACGCGCACACGACGACGCCATCAACTGATTCATCGGTGTCACGCATAGTTGCCATTTGATCAATGACAGCAAGGATGTCTGGGCCAATCCATGGTTCAGGAGTGCGCCCTGCTGATTGCCACGCGATGGACCATTGCGACCAACGCGTTAGTTCGGCCTTACTTGCAACAAGTTCTGCAGTAGCACGAAGTTCTTCCGGATACGGATCACCAGCATCGATGATTCGTTGCGGCAATGAATGTGCTGTGAACAACACCTTCGTACGTTCTGGCATGTTTGACAACTTTGCGCGCAGATCAGTGGCTAAGAAATCAATGAATGCATCTTCACGTGCCCATGTTTCAACGGCACGCACTTCAATATTGTGAGGTGCAGCAGCAACGCGCACCCGGTCTGTGTATTGGCCAATCGAATATGTCGAATAATGCGGAGCGAGAACAAGACAGACAATGCGTGTGAAACCGAGAGCTGCAACTTCAGCGACAGATTCTTCTACAAATGGTGTTGCGTGTTTGAGACCAAGAAATACTTGGTAGTGACCGGGGTTGATGAGGTCAAGTTGTTCTTGAAGTGAGTCTCGCTGTGCCTCTGTGAGTTGCTTCAACGGAGACAATCCACCAATAGCTTCATATCGTTTGATGAGATCGTTCAGTTGTTCATCAGTAGGTGCACGTCCACGACGAATGTCTGTGTAATACGGCAAAATTTCTTCTTTGGTGCGTGGCGTGCCATACGCCATCAACATCACTGCGGTACGAGAGGAGTTGTTCATTTTTTTGTCTTTTCGTGTACGTAGGCCACAATGTCGGTGAGAACACTGGGGTCAGTGTCGGGTTGCACCCCGTGGCCGAGGTTGAAGATGTGGCCAGCGTGTCCTGCGTTATCTGCAAGGACTGCTTCGGTACCAGAAAGCGCGATGGAAGAACCAGCCAACACAAGTGCAGGGTCAAGGTTTCCTTGCACCACAGTGTCAGCACCAAGGCGAGTACGTGCGTTACGAATTGTTGTTCTCCAGTCGAGACCAATAATTGCGTTGCCTACTGAGTTCATTGATTCCAACAAGTGATCGCACCCGATTCCGTAGTGAATGCCAGGAACACCAGGATGACGTTCAGCCAATTGCGAGAACACTGCAGTTGTATGTGGCTTCACGTATGTGTCGTAGTCGGAGCGAGAGAGTGCACCAGCCCATGAGTCAAATAGTTGAAATGCTTCAGCACCAGCTGAAATCTGTGCAGAGATAAATTCAACAGAATGTTGAGCAAGATGTTCCATGACGTCATGCCACAAGACTACGTCTTCACGCATTAACCGTTTTGTGTTTTCGTAAGTACGGCTTGGTCTTCCTTCAATGAGGTAACTAGCAACCGTGAACGGCGCACCTGCAAATGCCAGAAGCGGCACAGCTAGTTCCTTTACTAACGCGAGCACTGTGTCTGTGACGTACTCGATGTCTTCGTGATGCAATGGTCGAAGGCGCGCAAGGTCGTTACTGGAACGAAATGGGCTAGCAGCTACCGGACCAGTTCCGGGCGCAAC
>SHUR01000008.1 GCA_009694565.1 Ilumatobacteraceae bacterium
CGTTCAGCACGGAATACGAAACCTCTTGTGCATACGCCAACTTTGCATCTTCTGCATTTTGCGAAGAAGACGGATTAGCGCGATTCGAGCCTGACTTCACTTGTGACGACTTCAGCGACAACACGAGCGAATCAGTTGATCCACATGCGGCGAACATAAAGGCTGACACAGCAACAACTGCGATAGTAGAGAAAAAACGACGATGCAACATAAATACCTTTTGTTTGATCTCCATTTTACAGACAATGGCGCCGCGAATACGGGAGTGCGTTTGTGATCTATTCGAACAGTGCCGAAATGAACTCAGAAGGGTCAAATGCGATCAAATCGACTGCAGTTTCGCCGAGACCAACCAGTTTCACTGGAATTCCAAGTTCAGTCTCAATAGCAAAAACAATGCCACCCTTGGCCGAACCATCAAGTTTGGTCAGAACAATTCCGGTGACATCTGTCGCCGCTGCAAATTCGCGAGCTTGCGCGAGTCCGTTTTGGCCAGTGGTTGCATCGATGACCAATAGAACTTCGTTCACAACTCCCTCAGCTTTATCAGCAACTCGTCGTACCTTTTTCAATTCTTCCATCAGGTTTGATTTGTTCTGCAAACGCCCCGCTGTGTCGCCAAGAACTAATTGAATGCCTTTTGCTGCGGCACTTTGAATTCCATCAAAGATCACCGACGCAGGGTCTCCTCCTTCGGCGCCGCGCACAAATGCGGCGCCTGAACGCTCTGCCCACACTTGCAATTGTTCAGCTGCTGCTGCACGAAATGTGTCGCCAGCTGCCATCAGAACCGTCGTGCCTTGCGCGGCCTGTGCCGTTGCAATTTTTCCGATGGTCGTGGTTTTACCGACACCGTTGACGCCTACAAACAACCAGACATTGGGTGAGCCAACAGCATCAAGATGCAATGAACGATCAGACGTGGCTAATTGAGCTGTCATGCCAGCACGTAAAGCAGCAATTACTTCGTCAGGTGAGCGCAACGAACCGTCCTTTACGGCGGCTCGCAACGGATCAAGCAATCGTGTTGCTAGCCCAATGCCTATATCGGCAAGCAACAATGTTTCTTCTAATTCATCCCATGTCGCAGCATCGATGCTGCGCCCGCGGATGGATTGAAATGCTGAAGCGAACAAGGACCGAGTGCGGCCAGCCTTTTCGCGAACGCTTGGCGCAACAGTTGCTTGTGGAACAACGACAGCTTCAGGAACCGCAACAGGCGATTTCTGGACAACTGTCTCAACTACAGGACTTGCGACTGCGCGTGGGCGTTTGCTGCGACTGCGAAGCACAACAAGAATTGCGATTCCTGTGCCGCTAGCACCAAGAGCAATGACAACGTTTGCTGTAGCCGAGGCGAGCATCTGGGTTCCTAGCGAGTCAAAGCGTCAGTGGATCGCTCGGTGACAACTTTCGATGATCCACCTGGCTGCATCGAGACACCCATGAGACAATCGGCAGCTTCCATCGTGCGCTTCTGGTGGCTAACAATGATGAGCTGAGCATCACGACGGAATTCACCGACAAGACCAAGGAATCGGTGCAAGTTGACATCATCGAGCGCTGCTTCCACTTCGTCCATCACATAGAACGGAGACGGACGGCTACGGAACACTGCGAACAAAAACGCAAGCGCAGTAAGCGAACGCTCTCCACCAGACAACAACGACAACTTCTTAAAGGTTTTGCCCGGTGGCTGTGCTTCCACTTCAATACCCGTGTTCAACATGTCGTCAGGATTTGTCAGAACCAACTTGCCCTTGCCGCCAGGGAATAACAACGCAAAGAGGTTTGTGAAGTTCACGCTGACATCAGCGAATGCTTCAGCAAAGACTGACTGAATTTCAACATCAACAGCGGCAATAACTTGGGCAAGTTCCCGGCGCGACGCACGAACGTCGTTCAGTTGTTCTTCAAGGAACTGGTGACGCTCTTGAAGTTCAGTGAATTCTTGCAATGCAAGAGGGTTAATTGGGCCCATGAGTCGAATATCTCGTTCAAGAATACGAGCGCGATCTGCATGAGTAACACCGTCAATCACTTCAGGCATCTGTGACGCTTCTGCAACCTCGGGCTCTACTTCAAGATCGCGGCGAATCATTTCGACGGCTGCCTCTAAGCGCATGCGAGCTTCAGCTTCTTCCACATCAACCCTGCGAACACGTTCACGCAGTTCTTCGAGTTGTTGTTCAGCTTCGTGGCGTCCACGGCGTGCGTTATCAAGACGAGTTGCGACCGCGCGCACTTCATCACTTTGACGACGTCGCATCTCGTGTAATTCAGCAAGTCGTGCTTCTGTTGAAACTTTATGCGTTTCAACAAGGTCGGACAGTAACCCAACAGCCACAAGTGCTGCTGCAATTTTCTGACGACGAGCACCAGCCTCTAGGCGAGCAGCAGAGTCCACTTCAAGACGTCGATCGGTGTCGCTTGCCCGTCGCTTCAGGAATTGTTCACGCTCGCGCAAGCCAGCGACTCGAACATCTAGATCTTTGCGGCGCAGCACAAGGTGTGCTGATTTTGCATCAATGGTGGCCCGCTCTTCTGTCTGTGCGCGAGCGGCTGCAACTTCTGCTGCCTCTGATTCTTCGAGACCTGGCAGAATTTCTTCTAGCTCCAAGACGCGCTGTTGATATTGCGTTAAGCGTGCGCGCGTCTCATTTGCAGCATCACGAGTGATCTGCTGTTCGGTCGCATTGGCACGACGATCGTTGATGGCAGTGGTCAACTTGTCTGACGCACTTTCAACTACAACCAATTGACGATCAATTTGTGTTTGAAGTTGCATTCCTTGCTGCCGAGCTGCAACGAGACGAGTTTTTGCAGATTCCACTTCACTAGCAAGTCGAGCAAGGTCAGTAACTGCAGATTCAACTTCGATCCGAGTGCGATCAATAACTTCTTGAGATCCAAGATCGTCAGCGGCACCTAGGCGCCAACCTGATGGAGACAAACGGTCACCACGGCGAGTCACAACAGTGGCGGAAGATGAACTTTCTACCACTGCAATTGCTGTATCTAAATCATCAGCACAACCAATATGCGACAACAGTGAATCGAGCAATGCCGCCGAGGCAGCAGGTGCACCAGACACTGGTCGAACGTGTGAGCGAACTGATTGAACGCCAGAAGGCAGCGAGGCCGACGCACTCTGACTAATTCCGAGGGCAAGAACAGCACCATTGTGATCAACGGCCTGCAGTGCTTCAATTGCACGGCGGGCAGAAGATGAGTCAGAGACAACAATTGCGGCAAGTGCTTCACCAAGTGACGCCTTCACCGCTGCATCCCAGCCAGCATCAACGTCAAGAAGATCAACAAGCGCGCCGACAACTCCGGAAACATTGGCTAAATGCTCAGCACCGATGCGTGCTCGTGACGAAGCCACCGCTTCTTCCAATGCCTCTAATTTTGCGGCGGCACGTGCGCTGCGACGTTCAGCTGCTGCACGAGCAACTTGTGCTTCGTCACCCAACAACTCAATTTGTTCACGAGTGTCTGTGACATCAACCAACTGTGCCCGCAAGGAGCCAACTTCAGTTTCGGCATCAGCCAATTCAGACTGCAAACGATCGATACCCACTGCAACATTTGCATCGTGTGCAACTAATTGTTCAGTACGAGCCTGCATTCTTTGGGCTTCGCCGGCACCTTGCTCCACAGTGTTGCGCAGTGTGCGAAGTTCACCACGAACCTCTGCTGCAGCATTTGATGCTTCATTGCTTTGCACCATGTGGAAGAGGCCTTGTTCAGTGCGCTCACGCTCAAATGTTTCTTCCTCTTTTTGCAACGAATCATTTTCTTGCATAGCAATAGAAAGACTGCGCTCAACGTCAATCAGTTCTTCGCGCATTTGTGCCACATCGGCCTCGAGGGCTGCCACAACATCATCTGCGATGAGCTGTCCTTGGTCGCGTTCCATTGAACGTCGACGTTCAACAAGAACTGCCGCTAATCCACGTGCACGCTCACGCAACTGCTCGACCCTCATCAGTTCATCATTGACTCCTGATTCGCCGCGTGCTGACAGCTCTGCTTCAGCTGCCAATACTTCTGTGTCTAATGCAGCCAGTTTTTGACGAATTTCTTTTTCACCGGTGTCACTTGATGCTTTTTCCCCCGCAAGAGCAGTGAGACGAGTACGCAACGACGCAACTTCACGACCAGAAAGAAACAGGCGCAACGCCCGCAATTCACCTGCGATTTCACCATGACGACGAGCGGCTTCTGCCTGACGCTCCAGTGGGCGCAATTGGCGACGCACTTCACGAATGAGATCTTGTACGCGCAACAAGTTGACTTCAGTTGCTTGTAACCGACGCTCAGCCTTTTCTTTGCGCTTGCGATACTTCAGAATGCCGGCAGCTTCTTCAATAATGGCGCGGCGGTCTTCTGCACGAGCAGTGAGTACCGCGTCAATTTGACCTTGACTGATAATGACGTGCTGTTGACGTCCTACACCTGCATCAGACAAAAGTTCCTGCACATCAAGAAGTCGGCATTCAACGCCGTTGATGGAATACTCACTATCGCCATTACGGAACAAGGTCCGCGACACACTGACTTCTGAAAAATCAAGTGGCAACAGACCAGCAGAGTTGTCAAGTGTGAGAGTTACCTCAGCGCGACCAAGTGCTGCGCGCTTATTAGTGCCACTAAAAATGACATCTTCCATCTTTTGGCTTCGCACAGAACTAGGTGCTTGAGCACCTAACACCCACGCGATGGCATCAACAACGTTCGACTTCCCTGAACCGTTTGGACCAACCACAACGGTGACACCTGGTTCCATTTCAAGGACGGTGGAATCGGCAAAGGACTTGAAGCCCTTGAGTGTGAGAGATTTAAGGAACACGGCGTAACCAACAGTAATAGACGAGCACCGTGTTCGGGGAATGGCGCTCTATTTCTGACAGCGAGGGCAATATGACGTGGACCTGCCAGCTGCCACCACTCGGACAATGTCGGCTTTTCCACAGGTGACGCATCTCTTTCCATCTCGTCCGTAAACACGATGTTCTGCCTGAAATGATCCGGTTTTGCCTTCAATATCCACATACTGGGAATCATCAAGGGTCGACCCTCCAGCCGCAATTGCATCTGTAAGTACCTCAGAGATGTATTGGGCAAGGCGACGAATCTGCACCGCACTCAGTGAGTCCGCGGTGCGATTCCACCTCAGGCCAGCACGATGCAAAATCTCGTCAGCGTAGATATTGCCAATTCCCGCCACTACGTGCTGGCTCAGCAGTAGTGGTTTTATGGCTCCACGTTTTCCCCGTAGGCGATCCGCCAGAACAGTGCTATCAAAATACTCACATATGGGATCAACGCCGAGCCTGATGAGCTCTGGCAACACTTGTGCAGTGTGCACTGGGTCGAACACCACGACTTCGCCGAACGTTCGAGGGTCAACAAACCACATTTCATCGCTCACACCATCCCGCATAGACAATGACAGCACGACATGAGTATGAGCGGGACGCTCCGTTCCGACTGGTTCCACCAAGACGCGTCCACTCATGCGCAAATGGATCATCATCGCTTCGCCAGAATCAAGGTCACACAACAGGTATTTGCCCCGACGACGGGCTGTTGTAACTGTGACTCCCGTTAAACCGTGAATGACAGCTTCACGACCAACGCGACGCACTGATCGCTCACGACCGACTTCCACTGAAGTGATTTTTCGGCCTACGACTTTGGCTTCAATACCCCGCCGAACGGTTTCAACTTCTGGTAGCTCAGGCATTGTGCTGTTCGACGAGAGCGTCGTATGCACCCACGGCGGCAATTTGTTCAGCGGCTTTTTTTGTACGTCCGCTACCAGAGCCGTATGCCCGACCATCAACATACAAAATTGCCGTAAACACTCGTTCATGATCTGGACCTTCGCCCTCTACGCCATACGTTGGTACTCCAATCGACAATCGAGCGCACAATTCTTGCAATCGAGTCTTTGCATCAAACATCTCAAGATGCGGAATCGCTTCTTCCACAGAATCACCAAGCAACCGCTTCACCATTTCATATGCAGCTGGTGCTCCCCCATCGAGATACACAGCGCCAATAAGGGCTTCAAGTGCATCTGCCAAAATGGATGACTTATCTCGTCCACCAGCAGCATCTTCGCCTTTTCCTAGCAATAAGAATTCTCCGATTCCCAATTGCCGCGCAATATCTGCAAGTGCATGCATGTTGACCACACTGCGTCGCAGATCTGTCAGTTTTCCTTCTGGCATGTCAGCAAGACGATGAAAAGCCACATCGGCAATGACCCAACCAAGAACAGCATCACCAAGAAATTCGAAACGTTCATTTGTGAGTGGATCACTATTTTCAGCCTGCCATGAACGATGAATTAGTGCCTGACGCAACAACATAGGATTTTGAAACTCATATCCGATTCGTGACGCACACTCCGAGAGAGCTGAGTTCTCCAAATCTGACATTGGTGTTAGTTATTTGCCGAGCGCGAGCACGATGTAGTTCACCGCGTCAGCAACAGTGAGAAGATTGGACAAATCATCATCTTGAAATTGGAAATTTGGGATGATGTCTGAAAATTCTTGCTCAAGTGAATCGACAAGTTCAATCAGAGCGATGGAGTCAGCACCGAGGTCGTCGGCAAGTGACTGTGTTTCTGAAATTGTAGAACCTGAAATCTCGAGGATCTCTGCCAAGTGGCGACAAACAGTTGTGAGAATTTCGTTGCGTTCAATAGTTGCCATCGAATGTCTCCTCTAGTGGGTGCTTACTGCGCAACAGTACTTGAGATTGCAACGCGAATCGCCTCGATCATGCCGGTCTCTACCATTTCTTGTGCGCATTTAATGCCATTCACCATGGCGCGCGCACTACTTGACCCATGCGAGATGATGCAGACTCCATCAACACCAAGCAAAATTGCTCCGCCATATGTGTCTGGATCGAGAGTTTCATACAACGGCAACAGGGCGGGCATCAGCGTATTTGCAGCATCTGCATATTCAGGTTGACCAAAAGCCGTAAAGAGCGCCTTCACAACCGTGCGCAAACTTCCTTCAAGAGTTTTTAAAACCACATTCCCCGTGAAACCATCTGTGACCACAACATCAACAACGCCGGTCATGAGGTCTCGCCCTTCGACATTGCCAATGAAATTGATGCCGGGTGCAACCTTGAGCAACTCATATGTCACCTTGCGCAAGGTGTCACCTTTGCCTGGCTCTTCACCAATGGACAACAAACCAACTCGTGGATTCTCTACTCCGAAGCGACGTTGTGAATACACAGAGCCCATCAATGCAAACTGCACTAACCATTCAGGTTGCACTTCAGCATTTGCGCCAGCATCAAGCAGAACAGTGGGGTGACCACCTGGAACAGGCACAGGAGTTGCAATTGCGGGACGAGCCACACCTGAAATGCGACCCATACGTAGCAACGCGCTTGCCATGGTGGCACCCGTGTTACCGGCAGAGATCATTGCGCTGGCTTTGCCATCGCGCACGGCTTCAGCAGCACGAACAAGTGTGGAGTCGCGCTTACGACGCACTGATTGAGCAGGGTCATCATCCATTTCGATGACTTCACTTGCGACAAGCAAAGGAAGCCCACCCGTTCCTTCAAGGCCCTCAGGACCGACGAGGAGAAGTGGAATACCGAGGGCAGCTGCTTCAAGTGCTCCGGCAAGAATTGCTGAGGGGGCATTGTCGCCACCCATCGCGTCAACAGCGATTGGCAACATGTGTAATAACTGGTCTGCTAGTCGACGACAGCGATGGCCACGCGGCCTTTGTACCATCCGCATGCACCACACACTGTGTGGGGCAGCTTGACAGCACTGCAACGTGGGCAGGTACTACGCGAAGGTGCATCGAGGCGCCAGTTTGAGGCGCGACGCATGCGAGTCTTCGACTTCGACGTTTTTCTCTTGGGAACGGCCACCGTGGTCTCCCTTGTTAGCGGCAAATGCCCTGTTGGGGGCTTCGTAATGATAGCCCGACAACGTCAAAAAATTACGGGGTGTCATCAGGAAATACACCCTTGAGGTTTTCAAGCGCCGACCAACGGGGGTCAGAGGCCGATGGGACACAGCCACAGGGGGTCTCAGAAAGGTCGGCTCCACACTGGGGGCAAAACCCCGGACAGTCCTCACGACACAGGGGCGAGAGCGGCACGGCAAGCAAGATGCCCTCTCTGATCATGGGGAGCAAGTTGATCTGGTCGTTCTCAATTTCGTATGCGTCTGGGTCATAGGTCCCCTTCTGATACATCTCATCGAGATCAACCCGCATGCGTTCGACGAGTGGCCCAAGACACCGCCGACAGCCACCTGCCCACGTGGCGTGAGCGGTTCCGGAAACATGGATACCGGTGGACAACGATTCAAGATGAACCGAGATGTCAACAGGCGTATCAACTATCCGTGCGTCATCAAATTCGAAATCAAGGACAGCAACAGCAACATCGATGTCTTTGGTGGTTCCAGGGCGGCGCAGCAATTCAACTGCATTAACGATGAGTGGCTTAGCCAAGGCGGCACCTGTCTAAAGATCGTCTTGGTTGAAGAAATCCGCAGCATCTTGTTGCTCGATTGATTCTTCAGACTCTGGCGGTGGTGGCTCTGAACCAATCGACAAACGATTACGACCATTGGCAACCGTCTTTGACAAACGATCGAGGAGAATTTCAAAACTTCCGAGACGTTGGTCGAGAAAATCCTCTGTTTCATTTTTCAGGCGGCGAGTCTCTTCTTCGGCAGCATCAATAACTTGGCGAGCGCGAGTTTCTGCTGCACGCACCACTTCGGTTCGTTGCACCATTCGTTCGGCTTGTTGACGGGCAGCACCCAGTAATTCATCAGCTTCGCGCTTGGTTTTGTCTAGGAATTCTTGACGTTCTTTCAACATCCAGCGCGCTTGACGAATTTCGTCGGGCAAACGCACCAGTGCATCTTCCAGCAACTCAACAATTTCATCGCGGTCAATACGAGGCGAACTTGACAATGGCATACTCGGCGCCGTTGCGACTATGTCGATCGTGCGGCGAAGAATTATTTCGCTTTCACCAAGACGTGCTTGTATCGGCATTGGTTGTGGATACGAATCATCTGTTGTGTCGTCGAAATCATCAAAACTCATTATTTGCTCCGCGGGGAAAAGAGAGACACGAGGGCATCGGATACAGCGCTTGGAACCATTGAAGCCACATCGCCACCATGAGCCGCAATGTCGCGAATAAAACGACTGCTGACAAAACCAAAACGAGGTTGACATGGCACGTACACCGTACGAACACCCGAAACTGCGAAGTTCGTGTGTGCCATTTGTTGTTCCACTTCGAAATCTCCCGAAGTACGAAGTCCTTTAACGATGCACAACGCATTGACAGAAAGTGCTGCATCCACCGCAAGACCAGGAAAGCTGCGCACCGTGACGCTTGGCAGGTGAGCACACGATGCGGCAATCAGTGAGACACGCTGATCGGCTGACAACACACCTGATGGCTTATCGGGGTTATGCATGACAGCAACCACCACATCTCCGAACAAGGCAGTTGCCTGCTCGACGACGTCTAGATGACCCAAATGAAACGGATCAAAGCTGCCGGGATATAACACAGTGCTCATTGCACCTCTACCGTACCTTCTGGCGCACTGCTGGGACTGAGAAAAGCCACATGAGTTCGCCCATATTTCTTATTCCGCACTGTCTCAAAGCCAGCAATCGGCCCGATGGGCCGTCCTGATTCAAGAACAACAAGCGGAGCAGTTACTGACGACAGCAACGCGCCCCATGCGTCGAACCCGTATGGCGGGTCTGCAATCAGTAGATCAATACCTTGTTGGTGCGCTGCAGTCCCAACTGCATCTCCTGCGATCACTGTGGATTTATCCGAGATACCAAGGGCCGCGATATTGCTACGAAGCACTGCAAGTGCCGCTCGGTCATTTTCCACGAAAACACAGTGGTCAGCTCCTCGCGAAATGGCTTCGATACCCATTGCGCCCGTGCCGGCAAATAAGTCAAGTACACGTGCACCCTGAACGACATCAAGGCTTCCGAGAGCATTAAAGACTGCTTCTCGCACCATGTCTGTCGTCGGCCGGGTGGCCTCTGACGTTGGGGCTTCTATCCGTCGACCACGTAGGTCACCTGCAACAACTCTCACGCAAGGCAGACTACGGCGGTGATTAGTCCGAAAGAGTCCATTATCTGTATCGACTGCGGTGGCCCTTGCCATTTGCTGTCCCACGCCCCTGAAGATGGGGTCTGGGAAGTCGACGATGTGGTCTCATATCGCTGCCGTGACTGCAGAGACGTGTGGTATTTCCCGCTGACCGACGACGACACCGATGATCAGCCAGACAATTAAGCCTTAGCCCTTGTCGAGTGGGTCGAACTTCACTCCGAAAATCGCGAAATTCGATATGCGAGTGGGTGCGTGGTTTAACCAGAAATTGATGCTGAGTCGTTTCGGGTCACGAACAAACGGCTTGTTCGCTGCAACCGCATCGACTGTACGAATTGCAATCTTCACCGGATCAGCCGTAGGAATTAATTGCAAGCGTTGAAAACGGCGTACAACATTTCTGATTGTTGAAGTTTTGTCTTCGATGAGATCCCACATGCCGGTGTCAACTGGCCCAGGTGACAGCACAGTGATATTCACCTTTGTTGATTTCAGTTCACGGCTCAGACCATTAACAAAGTTAAGAACACCAGCCTTAGTAGCCCCATATACAGACATGCCTGGGAAACCAGCCGTGCCCGCTAGTGAAGATACAAAAACTATGTGACCAGAATTGCGCGCGATCATTCCTGGCAATACATGACGGGTGAGCAACATGGGAACTTCCAAGTTGACTCGTGCAACAGTTCGAATTTCGCGCTCGTCCTCCACCGCAAAAGCTGTTGACGTTTCGAGACCTGCATTGTTTACCAAGATGTCGATGTGGCCATGCAACTTTTCGATGTGTTCAATGAGCCCATCAACAGAAAGATCATCAGACAGGTCTGACACCACAGCATTGCCACCAATTGCAACAGCGACAGCCTCGAGCGCATCAACGCTGCGTGCTACAACCGTGACCTTTGCGCCACGAGATGCAAACTGGCGTGCCAATTGCTCACCAATTCCACGTGAACCGCCTGTGACGACGACATGTTTACCTTTTAATTCCATTCGATTCCCCCTCGATATGACCTAACCGTAGTACGCCTGCGTTATGACTTGAACAAGAACTCTTCGTCGGAGTCTGAGAACAACAAATCAAGTTCATCGCGAAGCAAAGGCAGGTCGGACAACATGGGATCAGTCTGAATAATGCCAACTGCAGCATCACGCGCCCATTGAATAAGTTCAAGATCTCGTTGTAGAGACGCAAGAGTGAGGTCACTTTGCCCCTTCTGATTGACGCTCATGATGGTGCCTTCACCACGAAGCTTGAGGTCTTCTTCGGCCAATACGAACCCATCAGTGGATGCCACAAGTGCTTCAATTCGCGGCGATGGATCGTCATTCTGTGTCATCAGATAGCACTGCGACAATAACTTTCCGCGCCCGACACGTCCGCGCAATTGATGTAACTGTGCGATACCGAATCGATTCGCATCAAGAACCACCATGCATGTGGCATTCGGAACATCAACTCCTACTTCAATAACCGTTGTAGCCACGAGAACCTGTGTTGCGCCTGAACGGAATGAATTCATCACAGCTTCTTTATCTGCCGATGCCATACGCCCGTGCAATAAGCTGATTGTGTAGCCGGCCAAATCCTGAGCAGAGAGTTGATCAAATGTTTCTTGCGCTGATGCAACTTCTAGCTTTTCGCTCTCTTCAATCAACGGACACACCACATATGCCTGTTCGCCAGCATCAAGCCTGACCCGCAGATCTGCCCACATCGATTCAATCTCTATTGGTGCATGTACCCATGATGTTGAGATGGGTGTTCGACCAGGCGGCAACTCATCAAGCACACTGACATCGAGATCGCCATACACAGTCATGGCAGCAGTTCGCGGAATTGGTGTTGCGGTCATTACCAATACGTCTGGCACCAGACCGTGTTCCGATTCTTGTGCTTTGTCGCGCAATCGAGAACGTTGCTCGACACCGAATCGGTGCTGTTCGTCAACCACTACAGCGCCAAGGCTTTTGAAATTCACAGAGTCCTGAATCAACGCATGCGTTCCAATCGCAATATCAACTGAACCATCAGCAATGCCGGCCAAAATATTGCGACGCTGCTCCCCCGTTACTTTGTTCGTGAGCAATTCTATTCGCAATGTGCGATCACCAAAGAGATTTGATTCATCAGACACTGTGAGAGAAGCAAGTAACGCGCGAATCCCCAAGGCGTGCTGGTCTGCCAACACTTCGGTGGGCGCCATAATTGCAGCCTGATGTCCGCCTTGCACAGAAGCAAGCATTGTTGCCACTGCCACCAGAGTCTTTCCTGACCCCACATCGCCTTGCAGGAGTCGATGCATCGGAGTTCCCGACGCAAGGTCTTTGTAGATCTCTTTGATTGTTCGTGTTTGCGCTCCGGTGAGCGGGAATGGAAGTGCCTTCATGAATCCGTCAATGAGATGCCCCGAGGTTTCATGGGTAAACCCAGCCGACTCTCTTTCCCATTGCGCTTTTTTTCCCACCAACATCAACTGAACACGCAACACTTCGTCGAACGCCAAACGCCGTCGTGCATTCTGATGCGCCTCTATTGATTCGGGAAGATGAATTGCCTTCATTGCTTCGTTGCGACTAATAAATCCGTGCTTATCAAGTAGAGACTGCGGCACAGTGTCCGCAAATCCACGAGGCGCACACTTGTTCAATGCATCCTCAATCCATGTTGCAAGGTCAGACGACGAAATACGCGACTTCTCACTCTGCGGATAAATCGGGACAATGCGACCAGTCGCCTTTCCCACCGGGTCAACCAGAGGGTTTGTCATCTGCAAGGAACCGTTAAATAGTTCTGGTTTTCCAAAGACTGCAACTTCTAGCCCTTTGTATAACTGTTTTTCTCGCCATGCCTGGTTAAAGAACGTGATGTTCAAACGTTTAGTTCCATCTGATACTGAAACCTTCACCATTTTTTTGTTGTTACGCGTTGTGAATGCTGATGTTGATTCAACAGTGACCACCACTAACGCGGGCACACCCTCAATAAGGTCCGCGATCATTGCCATATTGGTTCGATCGACATAGCGCCGTGGGTAGGTCTCCAATAAATCCAAAATGCTCCGCACTTCAAATGCTTCAAGTGCAACGAGTGTTTTAGGGCCAACACCTTTGATGCGCTCAAGACCTAATTGATCAAGGTCGCGAAGAGTAAGCGGTGGATTACTCAACGCCGAAGAGATACGGATACAAGGGCTGTCCGCCACCATGGATTTCAACCGCTACGTCTGGCCGATGTTGTGACACCCACCCAACAATGTGGTCAGTCTGGGCTGCTGTGGCATCAGCGCCAGTGATGATTGTGAGTAATTCCCTCTGGTCATCAATGAGATGTTCTAACAATTGTGAAGCAGCTGTCACCAAAGTGCCTGCAATCGCAACAATGCCATCGCCACGAACAATTCCAATCCAATCACCTGACGTCACTTGACCAGCGTCTGTATTGGTGTCGCGTACCGCCTGAGTAATTTCACCAGTGGCAACAGATTCAGCGGCAACAGCCATTGATCGTGCATTTGATTCAGCGGACGCTTCGGGATCATACGACACCAACGAAGCAAGTGCTTCTGCCATCGAGCATGTGGGAACGACGCGCACCTCCTTAGTCGTGAGTGAATCAACCTGTTGAGCAACCGGAATAATGTTTTTGTTGTTCGGCAAGATAATGACCTGCCGCGCATTCATATGTTCGACTGCGGCTAATAATTCAGCCGTTGATGGGTTTGATGTTTGCCCACCCGAGATAACACCTTGTACTCCTAATTGACCGAACAGTTCAGCCAATCCGTCACCACTTGCGACAGCAACCACAGCACACACAACAGGAGGAAGAGTCGAAGTTGATGCACGGGACTGCACAGGTGCGCCCAAAGCAGCTTCTCTAGCCGCATGCTCATCTGCCACTTCTTCGAATAGATCAGTGACTCGTATTTGTCGTGGCCGACCTGCAAGCAACAACGGAGCTTCGATTGCGGCTCCGATGTCGTTCGTATGGATATGACAGTTGTACAAACCATCACCACCCACTACGACGATCGAATCACCAATCGAGCCCCAGGCCTTCTTGAATTCTGAAAGCCGAGAATCTTCAAGGTCGAGGAAATACATGACCTCGTACCGCAACTCACTGACATCAACACTGCCATCGCCTGCATGACGCAACGCAACTGCCTCTAACTGCGCGACAGATGGCCCATCAGAATTATCAGGTTCTGGCATTGCTTCACCATCAGCAACATGAATTGCTGAATCGAGGAGCAGCAAGAAACCGGCACCACCTGCATCAACAACACCTGCATCTTTCAACACGGGCAACATGTCGGGCGTGCGCGCTAACGCATCGCGACCAGCAGTTCGTGCAGCTTGCAGTGTTGCAGTCAAAGTTGCACCATTGCTGACTGCAATTGCAGCTGCATCAGCCGATTCTCGTACAACGGTAAGAATTGTTCCTTCGATTGGCTTGAGCACTGCTTCATACGCGGCTGTGGACGCACGCTTTAGAGCTTCCGCCATTCGCGATGCATTGACTTTGCCATCGGTCGACTCGCTGATTGTGCTGACGAGTCCGCGCAAGATTTGACTAAGTATGACGCCACTGTTTCCCCGCGCCCCCATAAGCGACCCATGACTAATTGCCTGACACGTGGGTGCCATTGCGTGATCTGCACCTTCAAGCTCTGCTACAACCGCATCAAGCGTGCGGGCCATGTTGGTGCCTGTGTCACCATCGGGAACCGGGTACACGTTCATCCGATTGATGCCTGGGGCGTGAGCTTTCATCGCATCGCGGAAGGTCACTACCGTTCGGCGGACCTCATCTGCACCGAAGAGTTCCATGGCTGCCACAGAGTTGAGGCTAGTAAAGAAGGAATGCCCTTTGTGTATCTCACGGCGAAATGGGCAGATATTTGGCTCTTTTCTCTGAATCTCTGCCATTCCTAGTTGGGGGGTCTTTATTCTGGCTGATACATTGAGAAACTGCGTTCGGAAGACGTACATTGTTTTCCCATAACCGAAGAGGATTTTAAAATGGCTGCAGTATGCGAAGTGTGTGGCAAAGGCCCATCGTGGGGTATGTCAGTGTCTCACTCACACGTGCGCACAAAGCGTCGTTGGAGCCCAAATATCCAGCGCGTTCGTGCCATGGTTAACGGCTCTCCCCGACGTGTTTACGTCTGCACCGGCTGCATTAAGTCTGGCAAAGTCACCAAGGTCGGCCGCTAAGGCCATTGCCATGCAAGGTGTTGTCAAGGCATTCGATCCAACAAGCGGAGACGGTGTCGTTGTGTGTGACACCGACCTAGCTGATTACACCCTTGCGCCCAATGCGCTTGAGGGTTCCATCTTTCGCATGTTGCGCCAGGGCCAACGTGTCGTATTCACTCTTGATGCCTCTGGGCGTGCCACACGTCTCAGCCTCGGTTCAGAGTCCGATATGGGCACCCCAGCCGTTTAGTTCTTAGACTCGTTCTATTCACCGGTTCAACTGAACCATCACGTAATCCGAGGATCGAACATGGCTGCAACTTCAGGCAACGCACGGCTCACTCAGTGGGTAAAAGATTGGGCAGAGGTTCTTCAACCCGATGCAATCTATTGGTGTGACGGTTCAGCAGATGAGTACGAGCGTCTCTGCCAAGTGTTAGTAGATGCTGGCATCTTTACAAAGCTTGATGATGCAAAACGCCCGAATAGTTACTGGGCACATTCAGACCCAGGCGATGTTGCTCGCGTTGAAGACCGCACATTTATTTGCTCAACAGATGAATCCGATGCCGGCCCGAACAACAACTGGCGCGAACCTTCTGAAATGCGCGCCGAGATGATGAGTTTGTACAAGGGCGCCATGAAGGGTCGCACCATGTACGTGGTTCCTTTCTCAATGGGTCCACTCGGCTCACCGATTGCTCATATTGGAGTTCAGTTGTCAGACAGTGCATACGTTGCTGTCAACATGCGCATCATGACTCGTATGGGTCAAGGTGCACTTGATGTTCTCGGAAACAATGATTGGGTGCCGTGCGTGCATTCAGTGGGGGCTCCACTCACACCTGGTCAGAAAGATTCTGCATGGCCATGCAACCCTGACAACAAGTACATCGTTCACTTCCCAGAGACCCGCGAAATCATGTCGTATGGGTCTGGATACGGCGGCAACGCATTGCTCGGAAAGAAGTGCTTTGCACTACGCATTGCTTCAGTGATGGCACGTGATGCTGGCTGGCTTGCAGAACACATGTTGATTCTGAAACTTACAAACCCGGCAGGTGCGTTCAAGTACATCGCAGCTGCATTTCCTTCTGCATGCGGAAAAACAAACCTCGCGATGCTTGTACCAACCATCCCAGGCTGGAAGGCCGAGACAATCGGTGATGACATTTGTTGGATGAAGTACGGTGCCGATGGCCGCCTGTATGCAATCAACCCAGAAGCAGGTTTCTTCGGGGTTGCACCAGGAACTGGTTACGACACCAACGCCAATGCCATGGAAACCATGACAAGCAACTCAATCTTCACGAACACTGCTCTCACAACTGCTGGCGATGTGTGGTGGGAAGGAATGAGTGACGAACCGCCTGCGCGCGCAACAGACTGGAAAGGCAATGTGTGGAACCCAGAAGTGGAAACTCCTGCTGCTCATCCGAACGCTCGCTTCACAGCTCCCGCATCGCAGTGCCCATGTATTGCACCTGAGTGGCAAGACCCAGCTGGCGTTCCAATTTCAGCAATCCTGTTCGGCGGACGCCGTCGTACAACAGTTCCCCTTGTCACCGAAGCGTTCGACTGGGATCATGGCGTATTCCTTGGCAGCATCATGGCGTCAGAGACAACAGCAGCTGCTGGCGGCGCTGTTGGCAACTTGCGCTTTGACCCAATGGCAATGCTTCCATTCTGCGGATACAACATGGCCGACTACTTCGGACATTGGCTCAAAGTTGGTGCTGCTACCACGAGCGAAAACCTTCCAAAAATTTTCTTTGTGAACTGGTTCCGTCGTGACGAAGACGGCCGCTTCATGTGGCCGGGCTACGGCGAAAACAGCCGCGTACTCAAATGGATTTTTGATCGTGTTGACGGAAACGCAAATGCAACGAAAACTGCAATCGGCTACTTGCCATCCCCTGCCGATATCGATGTCTCTGGCCTCAACGTCACTGACGCTGATATGAATGCCTTGTTGTCGATCGATTCAGAAGGCTGGAAATCAGCTCTGCCTCAAATGCGCGATCATTACGCCCAGTTCGGTGCAAAACTTCCTGCGCCGTTAACTATTGCACTGAACGAACTTGAGTCGTCACTCAAATAATTGGCTAAGTTGCCTTACGCCTGAGTGAGGTCAGTTCAGAACTGAACGTATAGTCATGCAGTGAACACATCTGCCTATCGACTCAACCGCGCCTTAGTCCTTGCCACGATCACCTTGGTGATCATTTCCCTATTGACTCCCCTGCTGAGGAACGCGTCGAACAACGACTCAGAAGGCATCATCAGTACCTCATCAACATTCTCTACTGTGATCACAAATCCAGACACCGTTCCCGACGACTCGGTTACAGACGAAACCCTTGTCCAAGAACTTGATGACTATGGCGTTCAAGATGCAGCAGACTTCGAACCACAGAGCAACGACCCGATTGATCCTGCTGTTGGTAAATCATTTGTCACTGATCGTGTTCTCCAGACTTCAACTCTGAAGTATCCATTTCCAGCTACATGGCCTGAACGCATTCCACCAATTCGCTACAACCCTTTCGTGCACGGAATTTCTGAGCTATACGACCGTGGCATAGGAATTTGGCAAGCTGATTTTATTCCATCTTTTTTCGAAAGTACTGGCTCTGAGTTTTCGTGTTCACCCAAGAATTTCACTGGCGTGATGGCATGTGGAGTGGGCTCTACCGATCGAGGTCGTTACCAAGTCATTATCGAACGCTTTCAGACAGACAGTCTCAATTGGCACAACTCAGACCAACTCAAAATCACCGTCTATACAGAAGGCATACGAGGAGACAAGAAGTTCACCTACTCTGTTCTCCAATCACACTTCAGTATTTCCAAATGCGTGTATCCGCCAAAGGTTGGAACTATCAATCTCAAAAAAATTAGAGTTGGTCAAGACGACGTCTTCGTACTCTCAGTGGGCGATGGCTATCTTCCCAAATCCGAAACGCGAGCTGACTTAACGCTGCACCAAAGCGTCACAATCATCGCCATGAATCTCTCCGGCATGCCCGAAGTTGTAGCTGGTTATGAGTTCGGCGAACTCAGACAAGTTGCTGCCACTGACCGGTCATTGATTCTCACTTCTGGCTCGGGATTTATCTACGACGAGGACAGTCCGTACGGGACAGGCCAGGTATTCGAGTTGACACAAACGGCAAATGGCTGGAAGGAAAAGATTCACTCACTGACAAATGGGCAAGACCCATTGTGGGGTATCGCTAATGCTGACATTCAAAAAGTGAAAACTTCGCAGGGACTTGGCCGCCCATTGACATTGATTAACTATTCGTCCTTGAGTCACACAAGAGACCGCGCGACGTATTGCCTCGCCGAAAAGTAATTAGGCCTGGCCTACCAACATGGCTCGAATTCCGAGCCCCATGAGGAACAAGCCGCCAAAGCCGTACAACAAGTAGGTCTTGTTCTTGAGCTGATGGCGATAGCTGTAGATGATTGCTACTGCCATGATGGCAACAAAACCGTAGAACGCATGGAATGCAGGAAACTCAAGTTTGTTCTTGTTGACCATGATGACGCCAAGAGTGACTTGAACAAAGATGGTGAATTCAGCGACCCCGGTGTACCACCACAGGGCGCGAGTACGCAGCGGGGTGATCTTGTGAGCAGCAAGTGCCCACACACCAGCAAGGCCGTTGCTAATGATTGCAACCCAGGCCCATGCGCTATGAATGTCAGAGATAAGCAAAGAAATCACGCTTCTAAATCTACCTAGCGAATAAGCGTGTCGGCTTCGTTCCCCGACTCAATAAGTACAAGTTTTCCGTCGACAATCTCAAAAGTTGTGACTGAACAGTTATCAAGGCTGGCAATAACCATCGCATCATTGTCCGTTACTACGCCGATCACCGCATTGATAGCGATGAAGTGACTAAACACCACCGTGTCCGTGGCGATATCTGCAACTCGCTGTGCAATTGCATTGCGATAGTCGAGGTAATGAGACCCTGAGCGTTCGGCAACTTCAGTCCATGTTCCGGCCATTGCTTCGCGCAACCAGTCACCACGGTTTTCCAATGTGTAATCCACAGGTGATGGAATTTCTCCAACTAGCGGTTCAATGGCAACATCTTGTTTCCACGCTGTCGCTAACGGGAAGGCCGTTTGTTGACAACGAAGCAAAGGGCTCGACATCACTAGTAGCGGCCCGAGCGATGACAGTTTTGAAGCGACCGCAAGAGACTGGCTACGACCGAGATCATCAAGACCTGGGTCTGGATCAACATTCCATCCGGCAGCTGCGCGTCCGTGACGCACCATGTACACACGTGTCATTCGAAAATCCATCCTTCACGCATTGGTTCGCTACTTTTGGGGTCGATGAACCACTCGCTGCCAAACTGTGCAGCGAATCGTTCGTCATCCATTGCCATAAAGAAACCCGAGTCACTGAGCTGGCTGGCGTGACACTTCATTGCTGCACGCTTCATCGGCGCGAATTTCACTACATCAAATTTGTAGTTGATTTCAGACTCAAGTGTTCCCATTGGGTTGCCATCATCTGCTGGCCCATCAGCGTTGAACCCTTCATCTTCTTTCAATAGACCTGCAGCACGAGCAGCGTCTATCCCGCGACGAATCTGATCGCGATTCATAGTGCCCTCGAGAACACGTACTGGCACTAATTCAGCCGCACGATGCCCGACCTTGTGCACCATGATGTGGTCTGGGTGACCGTACCCGCCATGCCAGTCATATGTGGTGAGAACATCTGCATTTTCTTCTTGCAATACATCTGCCAACTTTTGTGCTGCTTCTTCAAGTGCGGCATTGCAGAATGCGCCAGCATTGTTGTTCTGTTCCCAGCCAGTCATTCCGCTGTCTTCGTACCCCAGCCACACCACGCGGTGCACCCCGAGAGTTTCTGCAGACTTCAGAGTCTCTGCGTGACGAACTTCGACAAGTGTCTTGCCGGCAGGCATATCTGCAGGAATTTCACCATGATCACCGTTTGTGGCAACGACCAAAATAACTCGGTGACCTTCGGCAGACGCGCGCGCGATAGTGCCACCGGTTCCAATGCATTCATCATCGGGGTGGGCGTGAAAGCAAACGAGTGTTGACACCTATGCCTGCTTCGCTGCACCGCTAGCAAGCAGAGCCTCGACATTTGTGACGCCCCAGTCGCGAAGCACTTCTGCGGTGTGCTGACCAGCATGTGCTGATGGGCGTGCAATCTCGGGAACCGTACGAGAAAAACGAGGAGCTGGCGCTGGCTGCATATGACCGTTTACATTGATGAAAGTTTGACGCTCCACGTTGTGTGGATGTGCAGCAGCTTCACTCATTGTGAGAACTGGGGCAAAACACACATCTGTTGCTTCCATAATTGCGCACCACTCGTCACGAGTCTTTGCCTTCATTACTTCTTGCAAACGAATTTTCAGCCCTGGCCACATCGACTGGTCCATTTGCTTGGCAAAATCAGCATCACCTTCAAGGCCCGTGAGCTTCATGAGTTCTGCATAGAACTGGGGCTCAATAGAACCGAGCGAGATGTACTTGCCATCTGCACATTCGAATACGTCGTAGAAGTGCGCACCTGTATCGAGAAGGTTTGTACCCGGCGCGTTTTCATTGAAGATGCCCATGGACTTAAACGACCAAAACATGGTCATTAGCACCGCTGCACCATCAACCATTGCGGTATCGACGACTTGGCCCTTGCCAGACTTCTGCACCTCAAGCAATGCGCACACAACGCCGTATGCAAGGAACATTCCGCCACCACCGAAGTCGCCCACCATGTTGAGTGGCGGTACTGGCGCTTCACCCGCGCGAGCGAAATGTGCAAGCGAGCCGGATAACGAGATGTAGTTGATGTCGTGGCCGGCAGCCTGGGCGTACATGCCTTCTTGCCCCCAACCTGTCATGCGGCCAAACACAATGCGTGGGTTACGTGCCTGACACACATCAGGTCCAATACCAAGTCGTTCCATAACGCCTGGACGGAAACCTTCGATAATGGCGTCGGCATTCTCTACCAATTGCAATAGCGCCTCAACGCCTTCAGGGTTTTTGAGATCGAGCGCGATGTTCTTGCGTCCACGCAACATCAAGTCACCTGCTGGTGTTGATGGTGGTGTGCCACGCACTGCTTGCGCGCGATCAACACGGATGATTTCAGCACCCATGTCGGCGAGCAACATGGCGGCAAACGGGCCGGGCCCGATGCCAGCGATTTCAATGATCTTGTATCCAGTAAGTGGTCCAGACATGACGAATTCCTTTTGTTGTTTAGTAGCGAAGAGTTATGAGGCGCGGCGTGCGTGTGACGCGATTGCGTCAACAAAAATTGGCCACAGTGGAAGTGGCACGTCGTGGCCCATATCAGTGACGAACATGTATACGGAGCCGGGAATGAGTTCTGCAGTGCGCTCGCCACCTGAAGGCGTGAGCAATTGGTCATCACGGCCGTGAATAACAAGTGTCGGTGTCTTCAGATTGCGAAGTTTGTCGCTGCGATCACCTGATGCATAAATGGCTGCAAGTTGACGGTGCGAACCTTCGGGATAAAAACTTCTGTCGAATTCACGAGCCGCACGAACTTTTGCTTCATTCAGATCGAAATGCTTCTTTGAGCACCAAATAGCCCAGTTGGCTGCACCGTCGATATATGTGGCACGGTCAGGTGATGGCGGGGCAAGCAATGCGCCGAGTGCAGCCTCAGTCGGAGCTCCGTATGCGAGATCGCCCGGTACCGACATAATGCTGGTGAGACTCTGCGTGCGATGCGCATGTTCGAGTGCAACTGTTTGAGCAATCATGCCGCCCATGGAAGCGCCAATTATGTGCGCTTTCTCAATACCAAGATGATCAAGAACGCCAATGGCATCAGCTGCCATGTCGGACAGTGTGTACGGAACGGGAACAGTCACCGTTTCGCCCATAGCTGCCTGCATAGTTACTTTGTCTGTCTCCACCATGACACCATCGTGTTTGAACGACAAACCGCAGTCGCGGTTATCGAAACGCACAATATGAAAACCCTGATCGACAAAAAGTTGCAAGAATTCTTCAGGCCATGCAGTCATCTGGGCAGTAAACCCCATGATCCACAAGAGGGTGGGATTCTTGGGGTCGCCCAAGGTGTCGTATTCAATGTTAATTCCGTTAGGCAAAATGGCTTGAGACATCTTCCTATTCTCACAGGTAGACATGCCCATGAGAAAAGCGGAGAAATCAACTGAGCAGGCGACGCTTTTGCTCGAGGAATTCGTCATCGGTGATGGTTCCTCGGTCGCGCAACGCTTCTAGGCGCTCTATTTCACCTGCAACGCTCATCGAGCCCGGTGTGGCCTCTGATCGGCTTGCCCCCCGTGCCTGAATGGTGGAGTGAATGATGTTCTGCACTTTTTCAGGCTGGCCAATATCAGTAAAAGTCTGTTGGCCATCTTGGCCGCCAGATTCGATGAGCAAGTCACCCACGCCCAACATTCGCTCAACAACAGATTGCCCAAAGTTCACGTTATTCACTCGTTCAAGAGGTATTTCAACCCCATCACGAGACACAACCCCTTGTCGATAAATGAGCCGATGTGACGTGACAACAAAATAGGTAGTGCGCCATTTAATGACCTGCACCAGCACCCAGGCAGCACTCACGATGATGGCAGCGATCCCTAGATACCCAATGGCATCTCGGAAGAAACCATATGGCATTTGGGCCCTCAGCATCAGTGTGAGGAACATCGACCCAATAAGAGAGGAGACCGACGAACCGAAGTACCACCAGTGTGGATGGAGGTCTAAAACGATTGTTTCGTAGTCATTTAGCAGTCGCCGAGGAAAGGGCATGGAAGAAAGGGTACAACCGCCTAGTTTCAAGGCGTGACATTCCTCCATCAGCCCCAGACAGAATCGAGCCACTCCGCTGCATCTGTGCTTGCCGGTCTTGATGCTCAACAGCGTGAAGCAGTCACTGCGCCAGTTGGAATTGTTGTGGTGCGGGCCGGTGCAGGTTCCGGCAAAACAACTGTCCTCACACGTCGCATTGCGTGGAGAACTTTGTCTGGCACTGCAGACATTGAAAAAACCCTTGCAATAACTTTCACTCGGCAAGCAGCAACAGAAATGCGAACACGTCTTGCACGATTCGAACTTGAGGGCAGACCCACTATCGGAACCTTCCACGCCATTGCTCGTAGATTGATGTTGCAGAACCTTGAAGATCGCAACAGACGCGCCCCCGTGATCGTCAACAACAGATCATCACTGATGTCTACATGCATGGGTGACGACGCCAAACACGGTGGCGTCATGGACATGTTGTCGGCAATCGATTGGGCTCATGCACACATGATTGCGCCTGATGCGGCAGCCTCTGCACTCGCTAAAGCTGGCATAAAAGTTCCACTTCCGGCACTTCGCTTTACAGAAGTCTTCAAAACCTACGAACAAACAAAACGCAAGCGCGGCGTTATTGATCTCAATGATTTCATGACATCGGTTGTCACTGAAGCAACCCGAGAGCCACGATTCGCCGAGTCGATTCGGTTTCAATATCGCCACGTATCAGTTGACGAAGCACAAGACATGAACCCATTGCAATATGCATTCCTGAAAGTACTCTTACCATCGAACCCAGATCTGTTTTTAGTAGGAGACCCCAACCAAGCTATTTACGGATTCAATGGCGCGGACAAAGATTTGTTCGATTCGTTACCTGGGTTCTCTACAGGTGCCAACGTCGTCTCTCTGCCATCGAACTATCGGTGCACTCCTGAAATTGTAAAAATCGCCGTTGATTCACTCGCCAAGGATGGCCAAGTTGCAGATGCAGTGTCGCAACGCCCCAGTGGTGCAGTGGTACGACTAGAGCGATGCGCAACCGAAGCAGCCGAACAGCAACTGATCACCAAACTTGTGACGCGTGCACACTCCTCCAATCGGTCCTGGAGCGATATTGCAGTACTAGTGCGCATTAACACCGTCGCTGACGGCATTCGGGACCAACTGATTGCCGCTGATATTCCTGTTCGCTCATCACGTAGAGGCGGAGCATGGGGCCGTGCAGTTGCTGCCGCCACTTCATTAACTGGGCGTGAAGACTTAGCGACATGGGCTGCAGACATTCTCGATACGGGTGAGTACACACCGGACGATGCCGATTTTCAAATCGCAAAACTAGTTCGTGACTTTCTGGATGTACATCGTTCTGGAGGAGTTGATGGTCGTACGTTTGGTTCGTGGCTCGTGACCTCAGCCGACATTGCAGAAACTGATGGGGTTGAGGTATTGACTTTCCACGCCGCCAAGGGACGCGAGTGGTCATACGTCATCGTTGCCGGAATGGAAAAAGGTCTGCTTCCCCATCGCAGCGCCCGCACAGGAGCCGCCCGCAGCGAAGAAGCCCGCCTCGCTTATGTTGCTCTTACCCGTGCGGCTGACGAACTTGTTGTCACCTGGACCGACCACCGCAATACGAAGTCTTCTGGGCCGTCACCGTTCCTGCCCTCTGTCACCACGGCTATTCCCGTTGTCGATGCGCCGCCTGAAGAGTTGCGTCGCATCGCACGACAACGTCCCCAGCAGGACCCGCTTGAAGTGGCAATTGAAGAATGGCGTCAACAGAAGGCTCGGGCTGGGCGTATTGAACCAAACGGAATCTTGACAACGATGCAATTGCGCAACATTGTTCGAGACAAACCAACTACCGAAGATGCCGTCGCTGCGATTACAGACATTATTTTTGCTCGCCGCTATGCGGCAGAACTGATCGCAACTATTGATGCTGCGCTGGCCCGCTGAGATCGCGACCCTTACGTAATTTGTCCATCAACTCTGAGGGCATCGACAAAAAAACTGCTTCAGCTTCGGCACACAACGTTTCACCGATGTGTGATGTTCCTTTTGTAAAAATCTTTCGACCTTCGACCCGATCCACCCAACCGCGATACACAATTTCTTGATGTAATGGAGTCGGAGCGCGGTATTTGATTGTCAGAGTTCCGGTCATGCCAGGACGACCCGTGATTGATTGGGTCATTCCGAGCACCTCGTCGAAAGCGGCTGCGATATACCCGCCGTGCACATGCCCTGGTGGCCCTTCATATGGCTCTGTAAAGGTGGCCCTACCAATGATTGACGCGAATTCACCAGTCGAATCATCCTGCTGGAGCGCCATTGGCATCGACAGTGGATTCATGGCCCCGTAGAACGGACTGCGGTCTGTGAAGTGAGATTCGGCAGCTGCACTTCCCGGAATTCCATCAGGTGCATTGATGCTCTCGAGTGCTTTTGAAATATGAACAATTGCAGTGTCGATGTCATCAATACGTGCAGTCGAAATGAACGAATCGAGAATTAATTGCCGTGTTGCCGCCGCAAGGCGAACGCGCGCTTTGTCCGCATCTGTCAGTTCCGTTGTTCGGTCATGAAACGAGGGAAACGAAACCCCCTCAAATTGCTCTGACTCTGAATTGGTCACCGTGGACCAACTGTCAACAGCACCGGGGCATGATCGCTCGGCTTTTCGCCTTTGCGAGCATTACGGTCTACTTCTGACGACAGTGAACGTTCTGCAACAGATTTTGTAGCAAGCAATAGGTCAATACGCATGCCGTGACCTTTGTGGAATGAACCATTTCGATAGTCCCACCATGAATACAAGCCCGCTTCGTCGTGGAACCTGCGATACGTGTCTTCCATTCCGAATGCGTTGACATGAGCCAGTGCATCCCGCTCTGGTTGGCTGACATGAGTGGCGCCTTCAAAGGCTGCCACGTCATACACATCGCGATCGTCAGGGGCAATATTGAAATCACCCGCAACTACAACATCATCGGCGGGCGAACAGGATGCATCGAGATGTTGGCGCAAGCGTGACATCCACGACAATTTGTATATGTAGTGATCATTGTCTAGTTCGCGACCATTTGGTACGTACACTGAACTCACTCGCACTTCCCCGCAAGTTGCAGAGATAATTCTGGCTTCATGGTCAGGCTCGACGCCATCGGCAAAGTTGGCAATGACATTGTCAAGACCAACACGGGACAAAATCGCAACTCCGTTCCACTGACCTTGACCAAAGTGGGCACTTTCATAACCCAGGTCGGCGATGGCTTCTGTAGGAAACTTATCTTGAGCCAATTTGGTCTCCTGCAAACACACCACTTCAGGCATGTTTGCTTCTAACCATTCCTGTACGCGTGGCAAACGAGCCTTTAGAGAATTGACGTTCCATGTAACAATGACCACGCCACGACGGTAGTAGGAATGTCCCTACATTGACCAACTGGGGTGTAGTTAGCGCTTTTTTACTGATGTTTTTTTGGCTGCAATTTTTTTGGCTGGTGCCGCCTTTTTCACTGCGAGAACTTTTTTCGCAGGCACTTTTGCAGTAACTACCTTTTTCGCAGAAGCTTTCGTGGCGACAACTTTTTTTGCAGGAGCCGCCTTCTTGGCAGGCGCAGCCTTCTTGGCAACACCTGTCTTCTTAGCTGGCGCAGCCTTCTTGGCAACACCTGTCTTCTTAGCTGGCGCAGCCTTCTTTGCACTCGACGGTTTACCCGATGGCTTCATTGCCGCATCGACAACGCCCGGCACAGCAAGATCAACACTGCGTCGCGCCGGGGTGTAGCCAACAACAGTCAATGTCACAGCGTCTCCAATAGTGAAAACATCGCGCGCGCTACGTGGCTGCGGATTTGCCATATTACGAAGAGGTATGTAACCAGAAATTCCGCCGATAAGTGCAGTAATACCGTTTGCTGCATACGACTCGACGACAGCTTTTACTTTTGAACCAACTGGATGCTTTTCAACAAACTGCAAATATGGCATGAGTTCATTGGCCATTTTTGCTTTCACGCTCGGAGGTGGAGCCTTTGGAACTGGCATCGGCTTACTGGCTTCCGGACTCGCGGTCGGAGATTCCTTTTTCACGACTTTTCCTGTTTTCACAGAACGACGACTCGTTGCCCCACGAACGGGCAGACGCTCAACAAATACCCACCCAACTAACGGCACTGGCTTTCCGCCAATGAGGCGACCTTCATCGAAAAGCCACTTGTACTTACCGTGGAATTCTTGGTAGCTGTCATTCGACAAGATTGATGCGTTCACTTTGTCGGCGATTGCCAGCACAAAAGCATCGCCACGCCCAACGGCGCCGGCAGGTGGTGCAACGAGTTCATTGTTTGCAATTGCCTTCTCGAACTCTGCAGATTCCTTTTTCGCGATGCGATGACCAAAAGTTGCATCGACAACGACTGAGACCTTGGCATTTTTGAACTCATCCATCAACGCCATAACGGCTTCGTGGAGTTGGGCAAGGCTGGGTACGGATCGACCCTCTGTTGCAATATTCGATCCGTCGACGATGATGTGTTTTGTCACCCATTCAGTCAAGCACCCGAACCCGCCGTCTGATGGGCAATCCGTCTAGCCTGACGCCCGTGATACATAAGGAAATTCGTGCCGTCCTCTGGGATTTCGGAGGGGTCATCCTTTCCAGCCCTTTTGAGGCCTTTAATCGCTACGAAACGGCAACTGGACTGCCGTTGGACCACATTCGGAGAGTGAACTCCACCAATCCGGACGGGAATGCCTGGGCCCTCCTTGAGCGCAACGACATCTCTCCTCTCGAGTTTGACTCCCTTTTTGCCTCAGAAAGCGAAGCCCTTGGCCACCGGGTTCCCGGAGCCGATGTGCTGGCTCTTCTCTCGGGCGATGTACGACCCGCCATGGTGGAGGCTCTGGACCATGTGATTGCCTCTGGGTATCGCACGGCATGTCTGACAAACAATGTGATGTCGACTGGGCCTGACCCGTCCGGGCGACAGATTGAAGTGGCTGCAATCATGAAAAAGTTTGATCATGTTGTTGAAAGCAGCAAGGTCGGTTGCAGAAAACCTGAGCCACGTTTTTACGAGATTGCCTGCGAACTTGTCGGCGTGTCACCTGATGAATGTGTGTTTCTCGACGACTTAGGCGTGAACTTAAAACCAGCAGCAGTAATGGGCATGCGCACCATCAAAGTTGGAGACCCAACTATTGCTCTTCAGGAACTATCGGACCACTTGGGTCTTCAGTTTTAGAAACCTGAAAATGTCTCGTCCATGAGGTCGACATGTTCTTGATCATGAATGGCTTTTGAACCAGTTGCAGGGCTACCCGAAGCCACACGCGCTGTATGACGCAAGTCGTATCCACGTTCTTTCACGCGCCAGATGCGATGTTCAACGAATTGCCATGCACCCATGTTCTCTGGCTCTTCTTGTAGCCAGACAATCTCTTTTGCGTTCGGATATTGCGCAATCGCTTCATTGATCTGATCAATAGGAAATGGATACAACTGTTCGACGCGAACAACTGCAACAGGAGCTTTGCGCTTATCGCGCTCTGACATGGCATCCCATGCCACTTTTCCACTGCACAGCACAATCCGCTTCACTGAGGCCTTATCGCTAACGAACGGATCGCTAAGAACTTCTTGGAAAGAACCTGAGGTGACATCTTCAAGACGCGAACGGCTTTCTTTCATACGCAGTGGTTGCTTCGGTGTGAAGATGACCAATGGCTTGCGAATATCACGGTGCAATTGGCGACGCAGTACGTGGAAGAACTGAGCAGCAGTTGTTGCGTTGACAACTTGAATGTTGTCTTCTGCACACGATTGTAAGAACCGTTCTACACGCGCACTGGAATGCTCAGGGCCCTGACCTTCAAAACCATGTGGTAACAACAGCACCAACCCGTTTTGTTGCTTCCATTTATCTTCAGCTGCCACCAAGTACTGGTCGAGCACAATCTGGGCACCGTTGATGAAGTCCCCGAACTGTGCTTCCCACATGGTGAGAGTGTTGCGATTCGTGTGTGCGTAGCCGTATTCGAAACCAAGAGCTGCGTACTCAGACAAAAGCGAGTCATAGACCCAGAACTTGCCTGTGGCGCCCGGCAATTGCTGCAGCGGTATGAAGTCAGTCTCATTTTCATAATCGACCAAAGCCGCATGACGATGAGCAAATGTTCCACGGCGAGAATCCTCACCCATTAACCGGACATCAAAACCTTCGAGCAACAAGGAGCCAATGGCAAGTGCTTCACCGATTGCCCACTCGAAGTCGCCATCTTTTTCGAAAGCAGCTTCGCGTGCTGCGAATTGGCGAACAAGCTTCGGATGAGGCGTGAAATCGGCAGGATAACTGGTGAGTTGACGGAAAATTCGTTCGAACGATGCCGCATCAATTCCTGTATTCACATGGGGCAATACGCCGACTGGCACTGGTGGTTTTGCAGCCTTCACCTTCTCAGGTGCATGTGACCGAGTGTCGTCAAGTGCACTCTGCAACTTGCTCTGGTAATCCTGCAAAACCTGTTCAGCAACTTCAAGGCTAATGTCGCCACGCTTGACCAATTGCTCGATATACATCTTGCGGACACTCCGCTTTTCAGCAATGGCCTTATACATTAATGGCTGCGTGTAACTAGGGTCGTCACCCTCGTTGTGGCCGTGCAAGCGGTAACACAACATGTCGATCACGACGTCTTTGTGGAATCGTTGGCGATATTCAAACGCAAGACGCGCAACGCGTACGCACGCTTCAGGGTCGTCACCGTTCACATGGAAAATTGGTGCTTGAACTGTTTTTGCAACATCTGTTGCGTACAACGATGAACGCGCATATTTTGGAGCAGTGGTGTAACCAATCTGGTTGTTGACAACAAGGTGAATCGTGCCACCCACTCGGTATCCAGAGATATCACTCATAGCCAGACCTTCAGCAACAATGCCCTGACCAGCAAAAGCTGCGTCGCCATGCATCAGAAGTGGCAGAACACTGAATGCGAATGGAGGATCAATCTTGTCTTGTTGCGCACGCACCATTCCGAGAACAACACCATTGACAGTTTCCAAGTGGCTTGGGTTCGCGGCTAATTCAATGTCGATTTCATTTCCATCAGCCGAGGTGTATGTGCCTTGTGCTCCGAGGTGGTACTTCACGTCACCACTTCCCTGCACAGAATCAGGGCTAATGTGGCCTTCAAATTCTTCGAAGATTTGTTCGTAGTTCTTACCTATCACGTTTGCAAGAACGTTCAGTCGTCCACGATGTGGCATCCCAATGACAACGCCGTCAAGATTCTGGTCAGCTGCTGCTGAAACAATCTCATCGATGATGGGAATCATTGATTCAGATCCTTCAAGACCGAATCGCTTGGTACCAACGTATTTTGTAGCGAGGAACTTTTCGAATGCTTCAGCAGCATTCAAACGCAAGACGCGCAACGCGTACGCACGCTTCAGGGTCGTCACCGTTCACATGGAAAATTGGTGCTTGAACTGTTTTTGCAACATCTGTTGCGT
>SHUR01000089.1 GCA_009694565.1 Ilumatobacteraceae bacterium
AAGCTGAAATAATCATGGCAATTCGCAAGCGCAAACCAACTAGTCCCGGACGTCGTTTCCAGACAGTCTCTGATTTCTCAGAGATCACAAAGACGACGCCTGAAAAGACACTTCTCTCTTCAAAGTCAAACACCGGTGGACGTAACGTCTACGGTCGCAAGACTTCACGTCACCGCGGTGGCGCACATAAGCGCCAGTACCGCATTATCGACTTCAAGCGCGTCAAAGATGGCATGCCTGCAAAGGTTGCATCAATTGAGTACGACCCGAACCGCACGTGTCGCATTGCTCTTCTTCATTACATGGACGGAACAAAGGCATACATCCTTGCTCCTAAGGGTCTTGAAGTAGGTATGCGCGTCGAGAGCGGTCACGGCGCAGACATCAAGCCAGGAAATGCAATGCAATTGCGTTACATCCCTGTCGGAACTGTTGTACACAACGTTGAACTTCGTCCTGGTCAAGGCGGCAAAATTGCTCGCTCTGCCGGAATGTCAATTCAAGTTGTTGCTAAAGAAGGCGACTTTGCAACACTGCGTCTTCCTTCTACTGAAATGCGTCGAGTACTTCTTGATTGCCGCGCCACCGTTGGTGAAGTTGGTAACTCAGAGCACGAACTCGTCAAGATCGGTAAGGCCGGACGTAACCGTTGGAAGGGCGTTCGCCCACAAACTCGTGGTGTTGCCATGAACCCTGTCGACCACCCACTCGGTGGTGGTGAAGGTAAGACCTCTGGTGGTCGTCCTCCAGTATCTCCTTGGGGTAAGCCAGAAGGCCGCACACGTAACAAAAACAAGCCATCTCAATCACTCATCGTTCGTCGGCGTCGTGCCGGAAAGGGTCGGAGGTAACTCATGTCTCGTAGCCTCAAAAAGGGT
Organism: Ilumatobacteraceae bacterium; assembly: GCA_009694565.1. Lineage (GTDB taxonomy): Bacteria > Actinomycetota > Acidimicrobiia > Acidimicrobiales > Ilumatobacteraceae > UBA2093. The sequence continues at coordinate 879 of SHUR01000089.1, forward strand.
CCGTTTGTTGACGACCACTTGCTCAAGAAAGTTGACGCCGCAGTTACTGCCGGTGATCACAAAGTCATCAAGACATGGTCGCGTCGCTCAACCATCGTTCCCGACATGGTGGGTCTCACCATTGCCGTGCACGACGGTCGTAAGCACGTCCCTGTGTATTGCACAGAGTCAATGGTTGGCCACAAGCTTGGTGAGTTCTCACCAACTCGTACTTTCCGCTTCCACGCTGGACAAGAAAAGAACACAAGGAAGTAGTCATGACCGGTCCAAAGCTCAATGAAGCCAACCGCGTTGTCGGTTCAAAAAGTGGAAGCCGCGCAAGCGCTCGCTACCACCGTTCATCTGCATCAAAAGTGCGTGTCGTTCTGAACCTTGTTCGCAACCAAGACGTTCGCACTGCAGACCAAATCTTGCAGTTCACAGATCGTGAAGCTGCACGTGTTGTTCGCAAGGTTCTTGCGTCTGCTGTTGCAAATGCTGTTACCAACGACAACCTTGACGCTGACGAATTGTTTGTAAAAGCATGCTTCGCTGACGAGGGTCCAACGCTCAAGCGTTTCCGTCCTCGTGCCAAGGGTCGCGCCGGAGCAATCTTGAAGCGAACATGCCACATCACGCTCATTGTTGATCGCATGAGCGATTCACAACTTGCAGTAATCGAAGCAAAGACAATGGCAAAGGGTGCACCTTCCAACAACCGTCGCGCACGTGTTGCTGCAAGTCGTAAAGAAGCACCTGCTGCCGAAGAACAAGAGATCGTTTCCGACGACCAAGTCGTCGACACCACCACTGAAGAAGCAGGCAACTGATGGGTCAGAAGATCAATCCATACGGGTTCAGACTCGGCATCACTACAGACTGGAAGAGCCGCTGGTTCAGCGAGCGCGAATACAAGGACTATCTCACAGAGGATTGGAAAATCCGTGAGTACCTTATGAAGACGCTTGAAGATGCAGCAGTAAGTCGCGTTGAAGTAGAGCGCACGCGTGACAAACTTCGTATCGACGTTCACACCGCTCGTCCCGGAATTGTTATTGGTCGTAAAGGTGCAAAGGCAGACGAACTACGTACTGGCCTTGCAAAGATTACTGGCAACAATCGCCTGCAACTCAACATCGTTGAAATCAAGCAGGCAGAACTTGACGCTGCTCTTATCGCGCAGGGCGTTGCTGACCAATTGGTCAACCGCATCGCTTTCCGTCGCGCTATGAAACGTGCTGTTCAGAACGCACAGAAGTTTGGTGCACTCGGTATTCGTGTTCAGTGTTCAGGCCGCCTTGGTGGTGCTGAAATGAGCCGTACAGAGTGGTACCGCGAAGGACGCGTTCCGTTGCACACACTTCGTGCAGACATTGACTACGGATTCCGCGAAGCACGTACCAGTTCTGGTCGCGTTGGCGTAAAGGTATGGCTCTACAAGGGCGACATTCTTCCGTACAAGAGCACATCGCAAGACAAGATCTCTCGTGAAGCAGCAATGGCTGTTGGCGACACTTCCGGACAAGTTGTTCAAGAAGCAGCAGCACGCAAAGTTGTTTCATCAGGTGGCCCACGTGGCGCTGTTGAAACTGCCGAGCCAGAAATCCAACCACTCGTTAAGCCTGCTGATCCTGAGTTCGAGCGTTTGCTTGAAGAAGAAGAAGCAATCGAGCGTCGTATGCATGATTCGCATGAGACTCCAAAACTTCGTGGGGAGGGCTGAACATGTTGATGCCTCGTAAAGTAAAACACCGTAAGCAGATGCGTGGTCGTATGACCGGTGTATCAAAGGGTGGAAACGCGCTTGCATTTGGTGAGTTCGGTATTCAAGCTCTTGAACCAGGTTGGATCAGCGCACGTCAGATCGAAGCTGCTCGTATTGCAATGACTCGTCACATTAAGCGCGGCGGAAAAGTATGGATCAACATCTTTCCTGACAAGCCAGTCACGAAGAAGCCGGCAGAAACCCGCATGGGTTCTGGCAAAGGTAACCCAGAGTTTTGGGTTGCAGTTGTGAAGCCTGGCCGCATTTTGTTCGAGTTGTCATACCCAAGCGCTGATGTTGCGCGCGCCGCTCTCGAGCGCGCCGTACAAAAGCTCCCGATTAAGGCTCGCGTTATTTCACGCGACGAGCCAATCTGATAGGACAGTAAAAAATGGCACATTCAATTACCGACCTTCGTGACATGGATCTAGCAGCCCTCGTGGCTGAGCTCCGTGCCAGTAAACAAGAAGCCCTTAACCTGCGATTTCGCAACGCCACAGGCCAACTCGACAAGCATGACGAGTTGGGCAAAGTGCGTCGTCAAATCGCCCGCATCAATACCCTCATCCGTCAGCGCGAAATCGTTGCGGCCGAGGCAGCCGGGAAGTGAGTAGTCACATGGCAGAAGAAAATAACACCGAAGAGCGCAACGCCCGCAAGGTTCGCGAAGGGATGGTCGTCTCTAACAAGATGAACCAAACTGCAGTGATCGCCATTGTCGAGCGTGTCGCGCATCATAAGTACAGCAAGATGGTCGTTCGTACCAAGAAGCTCTACGCACACGACGCAACCAACGATGTCAACATCGGTGACCGCGTTCGTGTTATGGAAATTCGTCCCATGTCAAAGCTCAAGCGCTGGCGCATTATCGAAGTTCTGGAGCGTGCAAAGTGATTCAGCAAGAGTCTCGTCTCCGCGTTGCCGATAATAGTGGCGCAAAAGAAGTGTTGTGCATCAAGGTTCTTGGTGGAACACGTCGTCGCTACGCATCAATTGGTGATGTCTTCATCGCCTCTGTGAAAGATGCCATTCCGGGCGCAGCAGTGAAAAAAGGTGAAGTAGTTCGTTGTGTTGTTGTTCGTGTGAAGAAGGAAAAGCGTCGTCCAGACGGCAGCTACATCCGCTTCGATGAAAACGCAGCAGTTCTTATCAAAGAAGATCTCACGCCTCGTGGCACCCGTATTTTTGGACCAGTTGGCCGCGAATTGCGTGACAAGAAATTTATGCGAATTGTCTCACTCGCACCGGAGGTGCTCTAGTCATGAAGTTCCGTAAAGGTGACACAGTTCAAATCATCGCTGGTAAAGACGCTGGTTCTCAAGGTGAGATCATCGAAGTTCGTCCAAAAGACAACAAGGTGATTATTGAAGGCCGCAATATTGTAAAGCGTCATATGAAGGCTCGTAGTGCAAACCAAAAGGCCGACATCATCGAAAAGCCAATGCCTATTGATGCATCAAACGTGATGCTCGTAGTTAAGGGCAAGCCAACACGTGTTGGTTACAAGATCAAAGACGACGGCACCAAGGTGCGCGTTGCGAAAAAGACAGGAGACGAAGTCTGATGGCTACTACCGCTACTTCTCCGCGCCTCAAGGTTCGTTACGAAGCTGAGATTAAGCAGGCTCTGCTTACTCAACTTGGTCTTGCGAACCCAATGCAGGTTCCAAAACTTGAAAAGATTGTTGTCAACATGGGTGTAGGCCGTGCTACTCAGCAACCTTCACTTCTTGATGGTGCAGTGTCAGACCTCACTGCATTGTCTGGTCAAAAGCCACTCATCACAAAGTCGCGCGACGCAATCGCAAACTTCAAACTACGTGAAGAACAAGCAATTGGTTGCAAAGTCACCTTGCGTGGCGACCGCATGTGGGAATTCTTTGATCGCTTGCTATCCGTTGCAATTCCTCGTATCCGTGACTTCCGCGGATTGCCAGTGAACTCATGGGATGGTCGCGGCAACTACACATTTGGTCTTTCAGATCAGATCGTGTTCCCAGAAATTGATTACGACAAGATCGATGCCACTCGTGGCATGGACATCACAATTGTCACAACAGCAGTCAGCAATGAGGAGGGCCGTGCCCTTCTCGATGCATTCGGTTTTCCCTTCAAGCGTGGCAACGAGGGTGGACCCCCCGCACGTAAGAAGCCAAAGGGTCGCGGTCCTGTCCGCGGCGGCAAGAGGAAGTAGGTAGGTCATGGCCAAGATTTCACAAATCAATAAAGCAAATGCAAAGCCCAAGTTCAAGGTGCGTGGTTACACACGTTGCCGCAAGTGTGGTCGTGCCCGTTCGGTGTACCGCAAATTTGGACTGTGCCGTATTTGTCTTCGAGAAATGGTTCACGCCGGAGAAATTCCAGGCGTTACTAAGGCGAGCTGGTAGGTACCAATCATGATGACCGATCCAATCGCAGACATGCTCACACGCATCCGCAACGCAAACACTGCGTTGCACGAAGCAGTAGTGATGCCATCGTCGAAACAAAAAGTTGCTCTTGCCGAAATCCTCAAAAAAGAGGGTTACATCAACAGCTACGCCGTTGCACCTTCTACAAAAGGTCCAGGCAATCAACTCACCGTTCAAATGAAATATTCAAATGATCGCCATCGCACCATCAGAGGCCTGACACGTGTGTCAACTCCTGGTCTTCGCGTGTATCGCAATTCAACTCAAGTGCCTCGCGTACTTGGTGGTCTTGGTGTCGCAGTTCTATCCACTAGCCAAGGTCTTATGACCGACCGTGAAGCGCGCAAGCGCAAGGTCGGCGGCGAAGTCCTGTGCTTCGTGTGGTGAGCCTGGGACGAAAGTAGGAAACGAATATGTCACGAATTGGTAAAGCTCCCATCACCGTTCCATCCGGCGTCGATGTCACCATTGCTGGTCGCACCGTCACCGTAAAAGGTCCAAAGGGAACACTCGCACGCGATATTCCTGGTGAAATTGTTGTCCGTAAAGAAGACACCACCATCTTTGTTGA
>SHUR01000090.1 GCA_009694565.1 Ilumatobacteraceae bacterium
GATTTGCTTGCTCAAGAAAGTGCACCTTCGGAAATCAAGATGGGTGTTGTTGCTTCCTTCAATGACGCTGCCGAGTCTGACGCAGTTACAACTGCAACGCGGACGCTGTCGCAGTTCAGTGGTTTTTCCATGACTGACTTTGGTGGCACCATCATTGTCAACCCAATAACCCCAGCGGTTGCCTTTGCAAAAAACAGCACTTTGTTCGATACCAGCCGCACATCAAGCATCCGTGCAACACGACGCGAACTAGAAGCCACGCAGTCCATGCTTGGCCCGGACGATGTTCGCCGCGAGACCTGGCCAGCTCTGTTTTCGCTCGGTGCGTCCACTATTACTGCTTCTCCCGGCACCTACATCACTTCGCTGCGCACGACGATGCGGGCAACGCGCGACGCAGTCACTGTGACCACACCAAAGTCAGTCACGCTGTCTAGCCGGACGGGAGCAATTCGTATCCAAGTTCGCAATGACTCGAGTCAAGATCTCACAGTGCGGGTGCGCATGAGCAGCGCCAAATTGACCCTGTCAGAGCCGGTCAGAACAGTGGTCTTAACGAAAGGCGGCACCACAGAACTCAATGTGTCAGCCACAACACGCGCAAGTGGTGCAATTCCCATCTCAATCTGGGTATCCACACCAGAGGGAAACCAGTCCGTTGTCGACCCCATCATTATCTCTGCCAACGTAAATGCCATTGCGGCATATGGCCAATTTGTGAGCGTCCTGCTGTTGCTGGTGCTTTTTGCGTGGTGGTGGTCGAACCGTCGGTCAGCACGACGCGAACGACTCAACGCGACTACGGTCTAATTCATGACCGTACGCATAGTGACCGATTCTTCTTGTGACCTTCCGCAAGCCATGGCTGATGCCTTGGGGATTCGCATTGTTCCCCTCAGTGTTCGTTTCGGCGACGTCGAATACATCGACCGCACCACAATCACCGCCACCGAGTTCTGGTCAAAGTGCGCTGCGTCTGCCACATTGCCTGAAACCGCAGCTCCATCACCTGGTTCCTTTGAGGAAACCTACCGAAGCCTTGCGGCAGAAGGCGCAACTGCCATTGTGGTCGTTGCTCTCTCCTCGGATTTGTCTGCCACTATGCAGAGTGCAGAGCTTGCAGCTCGCGCAGTTGCACCTGGCGTCGATGTTCGCATCGTCGATAGTCGCAATGCCTCAATGGGGCTCGGTCTCACGGTTCTGGCCTGTGCCGAATTAGCAAAGACCGGTGCTTCTGCCGACGAGGTTGTGGCTCGTGCACAATCAGTCATTCCTCGCACCCGCGTGTTTGCAGCCCTCGACACACTCGACAACTTGAAAAAGGGTGGTCGCATCGGCGGCGCAAAGGCCATGCTCGCAACCGTCATGTCAATCAAGCCGTTGATCTCAATTACAAATGGTCTTGTGGGAGAGGCGGGAAAACAACGCACGCGCTCGAAAGCACTTGCTTACCTCGTTGACATTTTGCGCAATCAAGAAGTTCCCATCGAACGACTCAGCATTCTGAATGCACAATGTTCCGATATTGATGCATTTGTTGCAATGGTGAAAGAGGTCTACTCAGGTGAAATTATTGTTGGCGACATCGGCGCAGTGATTGGCACACATGCCGGTCAAGGAACTATCGGAGTCGCGTTTCTTCTTACCGCATAAGAGGGATGCCTCCCTTAGGGGGTCCCACAGAAGTAGCGTTTGCTCCCAGTAATGGCTGTAGCACGACACTCCGATGACCTCATAGGTAATAGGTACCGTCTTGAGAGCACCATTGCCTCCGGTGGTATGGCCGACGTGTGGCGCGCAACTGACTTGCAGTTGGGTCGATTAGTCGCTGTCAAACTTTTACGCGCGAGTGTTATTGATGACCCCATCGTCACTGAAAGATTTCGTCGCGAGGCTCGCGCTCTTGCACGCCTCACACATCCAAACATTGTTCCGGTGTATGACTGTGTCGAAGAAAATGGTCAAGTTGCATTGATCATGCGACTCATTGAAGGCAAATCGTTGCGCGAATTACTCGACGAAGCCACTGACTCAGACCATGCGGGAATGCTCAGCGTCCATCTCACCGTGCATATTGGCCGTGCAATTGCAGCAGCACTTGCTAAAGCGCATGCAGAAAATATTGTGCACCGTGACATCAAGCCCGGCAATATTCTCATCATGGAACAAGGCGAAGTGTTACTAACAGATTTTGGAATCGCTAAGCCGTTAAAGAGCTCAAAAGAAGACGGCACAGACCTCACTCGTGTTGACATCATGATGGGCACTGCAAAGTATTTGTCACCAGAACAAGTGCAAGGTCGTGATTTAGATGGTCGTGCTGACATGTACTCACTGGGGCTTGTTTTGTACGAATGCCTAGCAGGGCATGCTCCATTCAAGGAAGACAACGATCAAGCAACTGCCGTTGCACGCCTACAACGCGACCCCACTCCACTCAACGGCATTCGTTCTGATGTTCCTAGCAATGTCATCGCGGTAATCAACAAAATGCTGCGTCGTAAACCCGAACATCGGTACAACGACTGCAACGAAGTTGCTCAAGCTCTTGAGTCTGCAATTAAAAATGTGCACGATGCAATGACGCCGGTCGATGGTTTCACGCCCGCAATGAGTGCACCAACAACTGCCCGCCCGCGACCAGTCCTCAATGATCCGTTGATGCCAAAGAAACAGTCTCGCTCACTTTCTGTCGTGGAAATGGATGACACGCCACCAAAAGGCGCCGTGAAAAAAGATGTGACACCACGCGGCATAACGCACACAGGTGCTTCATTGCCTCGCACACAACAAACGTCGACAAGGCGAAATTATATTCCCATTGCATTACTGCTTGTTGCCGCGTTAGTGATGTCGGTGATGCTCTGGCGCGGATTACAAAATACAAAATCGGTTCCCAATGGTGACGCATCTGGCGTAGTTAATGATGTTGTCGTTGGTCCTGTCTCGGTAGTGGGCATCCGAAGTTATGACCCCAATGGTGACGATGGCCAAGAGAATGAAGCCATGATTCCCAACCTGACCGACAACAATCCGACCACATCGTGGACGACTGTGTGTTACGGCAACCAATATTTCGGCTCCAAAGGTGGGGTCGGAGTCATCGTGCAACTGTCCGGCGTCGGTATTGGGTCCTTGGCCGCAACTTTCGGAACTGCTCCGTGGAACGCCGAAGTCTTCGTCTCAACAAGTGAAGCAGTTCCCACCACGCTTGATGGTTGGGGCCTTCGCGTTGCAGATTCTTTTGGTGCAGAACCAGGAGCCGCAACATTCCCAGTTGCCACCCCGGGCCGCAATGTCTTGCTCTTGATGCGTGAAGCTGGCCGCAGTACTTCGTGCAGTAACAGCAACCCTTATAAGGGAATGCTGTCTGACCTTTCATTCGCATCAGGCAAATAGCGCACACCTGCAACTGACTAGCCTGTCGTAATCACAGACGTTGATGATGCCCTTCTCGTTCGTCGAGCCAAGCGCGGCGACCAAAACGCTGTTGATGCTCTGCTACGTGTCCACTACGACACGGTGCGCGCTGTCTGTCATCGCATTGTCATCAATAAGTCAGATGCTGAAGACGCCACCCAAATGGCTTTGATCTCCATTGTTCGTGCAATTCCCTCCTTTGATGGTCGTTCCAAGTTTTCAACCTGGATCTATCGCATTGCCACAAACGCAGCCCTTGATGAAGTGCGTCGTATCCAACGCCGGCCTCTTCCCACGGATAAAGAGTCGGTCTATGACTCTCCCACTGGTGACCGCACCAGTGCCGTTGATGCCCAAATGGATGTTTCTAGCGCTCTTTCCGAATTACCAGAGGAATATCGGACCGCCATTGTTCTTCGCCATGTCGCCGACCTTGATTATGAAGAGATCGCTGCGATTCAAGGGGTGCCGGTCGGAACTGTGCGGTCTCGCCTTGCGCGTGGCCGGGCCCAATTAGCTGAAATTCTGGGGAACCAAAATGCTCATTCAGATCGTCAGACAAAGACCACTACTGCGCCGCCCGAAGGAAGCACCTCATGAACGATGATGAACTTGACCCAAAGGTTCTGGCTGCCCTTCGTGATGTTGCCCCCGCATCTGATGCCTTGCGCAACCAACACATCGCAGTTGCTCTTGGCGAATCATCACCAGCGTCTTCTCGCTCTCGAGTCAAATGGCTTAGTGCAGCAGCGGCAATCATCGTCATGCTCGTTGGTGGCAATGCTCTCTACGCTGCACTTTCCCCGTCGAGCGACACGCCCACAGTTGCAGTTTCGCCCAACAACTCAGTCACGACAGTGCCAGTCAAAGGTTCTACATGTGGTGCGGGTCTGACTGACTACACAGTCGTTGGTACCTATTCATCTGTAAGTTCTGCGCGAGAAGTGTGGAGTTCGTCGCGAGACCTCGTGGTTATTGACCAAACTTCGTGTGAATTGCTCGGCACCTTTACGCACCCCACCGTGGTTGCTACTGAAAAAATATGTGATGGCTTTTTCGCGCCCTTCGAGCCTGGAGGTGCCCAGTGGGTGGGTAAATACAAAGATTCGGGCACGACGCTCACCCTCATTGCAACTGCAACTGCAATTCAGATCTTTGGCGGTCCATCATGTGTATTAATCGCCAGTCACCCATTGCCTGCACAGCCGTAAGCCCATTGTCCTACTTGGTGTCGCCGTTAGGCTGAACCCATGGTGTCAAACCCTCTCACCGATTCTGAATGGGCAGACCGCTCTGTCGATTTCATCGACCGAATCGTCAGCACCATTCGTCGGTACACCACGCAACCACTCGTCACCACAGCCCGGGGCATTGTCTTTGGCTTGCTCGGAGCCTTTGGTGTCATTGCAATGGTGGTCTTGTTCGTCGTTGGTCTTACCCGCGGACTGCAAGCAGCACTTGACGCCGTCGTAAACCACGAAGCAGCCGTGTGGATTTCATATTTCATCCTTGCCGCCATCTTTGGCCTCCTCGGAGCCATATTGATGCGTCGCCGTTATACAAAAGAAGACAAATAAATGAGCAACGTTCGAAACACCATCATCATTGGCTCTGGCCCTGCTGGACTCACTGCTGCTATCTACACTGCGCGTGCGTCACTTGAGCCACTTGTCATTGAAGGTGAACCAAGTTCCAGTAGTGATCAGCCAGGTGGTCAACTCATGCTGACCACTGAAGTTGAAAACTTTCCTGGCTTTCCTGAAGGCATCATGGGGCCAGACCTTATGATGAATTTTCGTGCTCAGGCAGAACGTTTCGGCGCAGAGTTCATTACTGAAAAGGTAACCAAGGTTGACTTCGCGTCACGTCCGTTCAAAGTGTGGATTCGTGACACTGAATACAGTGCGAACTCCATCATTGTTGCAACAGGTGCACAGTCATTAATGCTTGATTTACCTAAGGAAACCGAGCTTATTGGCCACGGTGTCTCCACCTGTGCAACATGCGATGGCTTCTTCTTTCGTGGGCAAGAGATTGTCGTTGTCGGCGGTGGTGACTCTGCAGTAGAAGAAGCGATGTTCCTCACAAAGTTTGCATCAAAAGTGCACCTCATTGTTCGACGTGATGCCTTGCGCGCATCACGCATCATGCAAGACCGTGCAATCGCTAATGAAAAGATTG
>SHUR01000091.1 GCA_009694565.1 Ilumatobacteraceae bacterium
TGGGTCAATGAGCAAAACGTTTATTTTGCCAGCGGGGGTGAAGTCAGGTAATCACCGTGTTGCTGTGCTGGCTAAGTTGCCCGATGGCAAGACAGCAACGTTCACGTTGGGCATTGTGGTGGGTGAGATTTCAACGACGTCAACTGTGACTCGAGTCTTGATTGCGATTCCTATTGCGTTGGCGATTGGGTTTGGGCTTATTTTGCCGACTCGACTCCGCCGCCGCAGAACCACCGAGACATCACCTTCCTGAATTGAAACTCAGTCAACACTGACTAAAAGTTAGTTAGAACGTGACCGACATGAGGTCGCGGCCTACTAGGCAATGACCGGTGTAGCCGCCTGTTTTAATGTCGTCTGAAAATGCTTGTTCGTCAGCTTCATTATTTGGTGGTGGCCCAAGGTGGGTGAGCAGCAGGGTTTGCACCTGCGCGCGTTGTGCCAGGCCACCCAGCAAAATTGAGTCGGAGTGATAATCAAGAATTGAATTGATGCGCGGAAAGCTCTCCATGAAGGGTTCCAGCGGGGCGCGGCGAAATGCTTCGTGAACAAGAACGTTTGCATTGCGACTGAAATCTTCTACTTCTTGACACACACGGGTGTCGCCAGAGATAACTACAAAACCATCAGGTGTTGTGACTCTGTATGCAACCGCATCTGGCACTGGTTCGTGGTGCACGGCCACAGTTTCCACAATGACTGCGCGGTCTTCAGATGCCCAGATTTCCGATTGAGTGAATGACGCTGGAAACTCGTGCGCATCAAGAATTACTTCACGTGAACCAGTGTGCTCGCGACGAATGTGGGTGTCTTCTTCGTACGGCTCAAGCATTCGTTTCACGAAGCGCGCAGCTCCTCCAGACGGGCTAAAAATAGGGAGTGGGGTGGCTTCTTTGTCGAATTGAGTTTCAATCCATCGTGATAAAACAAGTTCAGCTAATCCGAAAACGTGATCACTATGAATATGGGTGATAAACACCGCATCCAGGTCGGCCAGTTTGAGGCCAGCTTCAATCAATCGGTTACACGTGGCGCGGCCAGCGTCGAATTGCAGAACAATGTCATTGTATTTAACGAATACACCGGCTCCGGCGCGACCTGGTGCAATGTTTGGAATACCTGTGCCGGTGAGAGTAACTGTTGTTGTCATGAGGTCACTACTTCTGATTCCAGCTGCGCTGATACGAGAGAGACAACATTGCTGAACTTCTCAAGATCTTCGGCCGGTATTGCGGCATACATTCGCGCACTGTGTTCAGCAATCTGCGCGATGATTTGATCAGCAACTGCAGCACCACTCTTCGTAATTGAAACAAGTGAGCTGCGGCGATCTGAATCGTCTGCAATTCGGATGATGTGTCCAGACTTTTCGAGTTGAGTGAGTCGATGTGTGAGACCAGAGGGCGACACCATCGCAACTTCAGCAATGAATGACGGAGTCAACGTGCTGGTTGCTCCGTGGCGACGAAGAGTGGCCAGAACATCAAACTCGCCAACCGTCAGTCCGTGCGACTTCGTGATGATCTCAATTTTGTATATCGCTGCTTCAGCCATGGCATGGAATCGCAACATGTAGCCCATGGGCTCAAAATCAAGGTCTGGCCTCTGTTCTTGCCAGGTCGTCACGGTCTCATCTACGTATTTGCCAATTTCCATGGTCCCATTATAGGCATATAGTTTGACATCGAATAGTTTGATGCCGTACTATTTCCCTATGGCACTGAACGGACTATTAGATATTCAACTCGCGGTCACGAATCCGCAGGAGCTCTTCGACTTCTGGCTGGAGCATGGAATGAGCGCGACATCAGATGGCGTGCTCGGTACCCCTGATCGTCCCGTGCAGATGCAAGTAAAGGAAGGCACACACCGCCACTTGTCTTCGATGCATCTCAGTTGTGACACGGAAGCTGACATTGCTGCGATCACGAAGCGTCTAGCTGATGCCGGACTTACATCTACGGGTGACAGCACCACAGTGCGCTGCACTGATCCAATCTTTGGTCACTCAATTGTTATTGATGTTGGTTCTCCACATTCTTTGACGCCAACTCAGACCCGCGCATTCAACGGCCCTGGTGAACGTACTCGCGTGAATACCCGCGCTGATGCGGTGTTGCACACAGAAATGCCAGTTATTCGTCGTGTTGGTCACGTCGTTCTCGGAACGCCGTTTCTTGCTGAAGCAGTTGATTTCTATGCCAATGTTTTGGGCTACCGAATCTCAGACCAAATCATGAAGGGTTTCGCAACGTTCATGCGTGTCGAGTCTGACCATCACAACTTGATGATTCAGCCTGGCCCTACGTCATATCTCAACCACTACGCAGTAGAAGTAGACGACATTGATGCAGTGGGTCTTGCTGGATCAAATGTGTTGAAAGACGAACGAGTCTCCAGCATCATCGGTGTTGGCCGACACAATCTCGGAGCCAATGTGTTCTGGTATTTGCGTGACCCATCAGCAAACATGTTTGAGTTCTTCTCTGACATGGACCAAATAGTTGACGAAGAACTGTGGGATCAGGTACATCGTCGTCTCGACTGGGAAGGTGAAGACGGTCCGTCTGGTTTCTCAGTGTGGGGACCAACAGATCCACCTGAAGAATTCTTCAATCCGTCTGACCTTCCTTCCATTGCTGCTGCTCGCGAAGCAAGCGGATTGATGTAACCAATGGACCTTGGAATAAAAGGGAAATGGGCCATCCTTGCTGGCTCAAGCAGAGGACTCGGACGCGCATGTGCAGAAAGCATTGCGCGCGAAGGAGTCAATATTGTTATCAATGGCCGCCTGCAAGCAGACGTTGATGTTGCGGTCACAGAACTCACATCTCGTTATGGCATTGCGGCAGTTGGAGTTGTGGGTGATTCTGCAACGTCGAGTGTGCAAGATGAACTCATGGTTGCATGTCCGACGCCAGACATTCTGTTGCTCAACGGTCAAGGGCCATCACCAAAGAACTTTCTGGATATTGAAATCGAAGATTGGAACAGCGCAGTTCTGCAAGCTCTCACTGGGCCATTAGGTCTTGTACAGCGCGTTGTGCCTGGCATGAGAGAGCGCGGTTTTGGTCGCATCATTGCTGTGAGTTCTGCAATGGTGAAATCGCCCAACTCATTCATGAGCCTTTCGCACGGAACACGTTTGGGTCTTACAGGAGTCTTGAAGGGCTTGTCGAAAGACCTTGCAAAGTTCAATATCACGGTAAACCAACTGTTGCCAGAACGATTTGATACTGCACGCCAAGAACAAATGGCTCACGTTGCAATGAAGATGCTTGGCATCACCTACGAAGAAGCGCGAGCGCAACAGATTGCATCAATCAAGGCAGGCCGGCTTGGTCGTCCCGATGAATTTGGTGATGCGTTTGCATTTCTCTGTGCGGCACAAGCCGGATATATCAGTGGTCAAAACCTGCAACTTGATGGTGGCAGTTACGAAGGAGTTTTCTAATGACAATGACAACATCACGCATGGGTAGTCACACTGCCCGTCCTATCGAAGAATTAGTCAGTGAGATCTCTGCGTTGCATTCGCAATTTGATGCGACCGCCGCAGAGTCTGAAGAACTAGGCGATGCCCCACCAGCATTGGTGGATCTCATGCGCCAGATTCGCGTGCCCATGATTAAGGCACCTCTTGAAGCCGGTGGTGACCGACTGTTGTTAGCTGACCAGTGTCGCTATTTCACAGCATTGAGTTATTCAAACGCAACAGCAGCATGGACTGGTTTCAACCACGCAGGTGCAGCAGCTGCTGCAGGGTCACGCCTCAGTGATGAGGGCGTTGAATTGCTTTTCGGCTCAGATCCATCGCCGTTTCTCGCAGCCGTGGCCTTGCCGACGGGAATGTTCACCCGCGTTGATGGCGGCGTGCTGATGAACGGCACGTGGAACTATGCAAGTGGTGTTCGCCACGCCGATTGGGCAATGTTGACTGCAATCGAAGCATCAGAGACGCCCTCGGTCACTCTTGCGGTCATTCGTACCGCGGATGCCACAGTGCACGGTGATTGGAATGTCATGGCACTGAAGGGAACTGGAAGTGTCTCAATCACAGCGAAAGATGTGTTTGTTCCAACAGCGTTAACTGTTGACCCGATGGAGCCACCGAAGCGTGGCGGTGCAATTTACGGATTGAACTACACGGTCTTCGTAGCCGGTGAGAATCTTGGCTTTACTTTTGGTGCATGCACTCGATTCATTGATGAACTTGTTGTGTATGCGCGCGGTAAATCACGTGGTTTTGATGGTCGACTTGCAGATCGCGGTGCGTTTCAATACGAACTCGGTCGCAGTTCGCAACAACTAAAGGCTGTGCAAGCCCACGCGCTTGCCACACTCGCAGAAGTTGATGACGTAATGGAAAATGGTGGCGAATTTAATGCACGACATGAAGCTGCTGTCACAGCCATGACCGCGTATTGCACCGAGACTGCAGTATCTGCCATCTCGCGTCTCATGAGCTTTGCTGGCGCTGGTGCCTTGTTTAATACAAGCCCATTACAACGGTGCTTTAGAGATGCACAAGGTTCAGCACAGCACCTCGTGGCTTCGAATCAGTCACTTGATAAATATGGTGCCGTATTGCTCGCTGACTCATAGTCATGAAAATTGCGATTATCGGCGGAGGAATAGGCGGGCTGACTACTGCTCTTGCTCTGTCACAGAATGCACACGACATCACAGTCTTTGAACGTTCTGCGGGTATCCGAGAAATTGGCGCTGGAGTACAGATCAGTCCTAATGCCGGAAGGCTCTTGCATTCACTTGGCCTCGGTGCGGCATATTCAGAAGTCTCGGTGAATCCACTTCGAGTAGTACTTCGTCGCTGGGAAGACGATTCCATTATTCGTGCCACTGATCTTGATGAGGGCTTCTTGTCGCAACATCAAGTACCACTAGCAAACGTTGCACGCAATGAATTGGTAGAGATTCTGGGTAATGCAGTTGCTGCTCGCAAAAATGTGACATTGAAATTTTCAACACATGTTGTCTCAGTGGAACCAGGCGATGCGTCGTCTGAAGTGATTTTCGCTGATGGCTCATCGCAGTCGTTTGACATTGTGATTGGCGCTGATGGCATCCATTCTGTAGTACGGCCATGTGTTGGCGGAATTGACAAGCCCCGATTTAGCGGCTCAGCTGCTTATCGCGCATTAGTGCCGCGCAGTGCCGTGGAAGATTTACCGATTGAAGTAACGAACCGCATGGGGCCAGACCGCCATGTCGTGAGTTATTTCATTGGGCGAAATCGCAGCCACCTTAACCTTGTCTGTATCTCGCCGGAGGATTCCTGGGAAACCGAATCATGGACTGAACAAGGAACCATGGAAGATCTGTATTCGCGCTTTGAAGGGTGGTCTCCCGAGTTCCTCTCGCTCCTTGGTCGAGTTGAAGAACCAGTCTTTCGGTGGGCGTTGTATGACCGTGAACCATTGGAACAGTGGGGAATAGGTACGACCACGTTGCTTGGCGATGCGTGTCACCCGATGCTTCCGTTCATGGCGCAAGGTTCCTGCCAAGCAATAGAAGATGCCGTAGTTCTC
>SHUR01000092.1 GCA_009694565.1 Ilumatobacteraceae bacterium
GTACGAAATGGAATTCCTCGTATTGATGCGTATGCCTCAACCGGCCTCTCTCTCGTTACGACATATGCAGCAGCCGTGGTGACAATAGGCATTGGAGCGGCCGCAACAACAGGTCACCGACTAGTTGCAATTCTGATTGCTGTCGGTCTCATTGCCGCATATGCAGCCTTCTCTCAGCCGTCGCTTCGCGCAGTAATCATTCGTGTCGCATCACGAATCTCGTCTTCGGCATCATCACTCACAGACCCAAAGCGGCTTGTGCGACTTACCGTGCTGCATATCCCGGCGTGGATTTTGATGTCGCTATCAACATCAGTCACAGCAACGGCTTTTGGCGCCCACATCGGAATAGCCGACATGCTCTTCATTACAACGACTTCGTGGCTCGCAGGTTTTGTTGTGGTCGGCGTACCTGGAGGAATTGGCGTTCGCGAAGCAGTGTTCACATCTCTTGCGGGAGGAATAATTGGGACTCCAATGGCAGTGTCACTTGCTCTGATGAGCCGAGTTGTTTTTGTCGCTGTCGATCTCAGCGGCGCACTGGTGTCGAGCGTTATTTCTCGACTGAACAGATCAGCGAAATCCTGAGAAGCGATCTTTCGCTATTTCCTTACGTTGACCGCTCAAACTCTTCACGCGCACAATGCGCACCAAAAACCAACGTACATACCGCATGATATAACCGCGAAGCTCACGGGTGCCTTTGCGCCATTTCATGTAGCGATAACGCCTAGCAGCCATTAGCGATTGCTTACGCACCAACTCGCGATGAAACGAAGCAACTTGACGCTCGGGTTTCACAGTGCCAAAACCATGGTTTGGACCCATAAGACGCGGTGTATGCAGACCAAGGTTCTGCAGGAATGCTGCGTACGCATACGCGAACTCACCGAAGATGACTCTGTCCGTTTGGGATTCCCGAATCTCGTCTTCACCGACCTCAATTGAGACACATGATCCGTTATCAACTAATCGCTTCAACACAGTCTCTGCAAATTCCGTACGACACACAACAAGGCTCACTCCGGTCTTTGTAAACACGGTGCTCGGCAACCAAGCATCACCCACAACCAAATCGGCAAGGAAGTTCGAATGGTTGATGCACACATGACAGCGATTCGTATTGAAGTGCCTATCGAAAGCAACCTGATAACCAAAATCGACACGACGACTAGCGGTGTAGACCTCACCATCTGTAGTGGTAACAGTCAACTTCCCTACTGGGCCGCCACCCCGATATGAAATATCAGAGATGTTTGCAGGGTCGTAACCCAGATACTCACCCATTGCGTTAATGCTGTGGTGTGAATACTGCCATCCGCACAACAGTCCGACAGTAAGAACAATCTTGTCTCGCAGTTCAGGCGCCTGAGTGCGAATCCACGAATACATGCCTTCCAACTGGCACGGTATGGCTACTAATGCAAAACGTCCCGGTGTGTCTCGCAAAATCTGTAACGCAGGAGTTTGTTTGAGGTTGTGATAAATCGAACCGGGCAAGGTATCAACATCTTCAGCCGTAGTAACCAGACGCGCTGCGAAATCAATTCCTGCCACATGGTCAAGTGCAATCACACCGTCTATATCCCCTGCTGACAAGACATTGCGCAGTACTTCCTTAATCAGGCCACCAGAACTGGCCGCGATGTTTCGTGCGCTGTTCGTGCTTTGCGACAAGTGCACGGATCGAACAACTCCGTATGCACCAATTGCAGAATCAGGGAACAGATACTTCTGCAGACCCTCATAATCAACCGCAACAGCAGGACATACATCTGCTGCAGCCTGAGAACCAGGAGTTTCTGGTTCAAAGATCAGTTTCTTCGGATTCAGTGAGACTCGAACCGTCGAATCAGCCATCTCGCAAGCACCACAGCCGATGCACATGCCAGAGGCAATGACACCAGATAGGTCCGTCGTTACATTCATCGGACTGCCGCCTCTGCGATTGCGGAAAAATTACGGAGCGAGCGAATCTTCACGGCTGGAAGTGCCAAAGCAATTTGTTGAGACATTTCGCTTTTGGAAGCGAGCACTTGAGCGACGATGTCAGCAATCCCCGATGGCTCGTTCAATGCAGAAGAATCAAGACACAACGAGGACAATCCGAAATCGTCCAAAACTTCCTTGTACTTATGACTCCATCCAACAACAACTGTTGGAGTTGATGTGGCAAGCCCCGAGATCATTGCGTGAAACCGCGAAGTCACGAGAACGGAACTGTGCGCTACAAGGTGCCTCAATTCTCCGGCTGTGAGATCACAATCAAGACCAAGCACCTGAGCATCTCTAGAACATGCTTCGACAACTTCACGACAGACGGGGCCATCATTCATTCGGCCCTCTGGCAAACCTGCTCGATACGAGTGAGGAGCAATGACAATACTGCAGCCAGTTTTGTGTCGAATGTCAGCCACTAAAGCCGCCATCGCCGATACATAATTCCCACCATTGGATTCGTATATGCTGCGCACTACGGCACTAGGCATGACAACAATAAAATTCTTATCTATTGTGTCGAGTGCCGCAGAGACAGCATCGGGAAAGCGCGCGGCCTCATCAAGTGAAAACGCTAAATCTGCTACGTCAATAGCGTTGATTCCACCCAATGAATCAAGGTGTTCACGTGTGCGAGCGCCTCGTGCGCACACGATCTTCACTCGACGCAGTACGAGTGGCGCCAACCACTTGTTCGGGACTGTCTCAAATGGCCCAAGGGCTTGCGCTGCTTTCACTGTGGGTACGCCTAGCAAGAGTGGAACGGCAGTCATCAGAGCGTTGTAGATCACAATTGCGAATCCACGACCATCAGCAAAACTGATACCCGCTACATCAACAACGACCGCTGCATCTAACATTGACTGGCAACCTCGTGAACGAACCCAGAACAAAGGCAGTCGCAACTTTCGCATCAGAAAGGCCAGACATGCAATGGGAAATTCAACCACGGCAAGGCGCAATGGTTGCAGACCCACAACTGAAGCGTTAGCACCTACCGGCAACCGCGAGGCATCAGCGTCTGGATACGTGGTGAGAATGTCGAAGCGACACTCACCCATCTCATTGGGTAACCGCGCCATCACAGACTCAACCATCGCTGCTGCACCCTTATTGGCAGACAGCGCTGCGCCGATGATTGCTATACGAACCGGTTGAGGCACAACGGTTATCGCTTACGCAGGAGGAACAGAGGTGGGTGACTTGGTGGCACGCACGACAAGATCTGCAAGTAGTCCAACAGTTATCACTTGCAAAGCTGCAAAGAAGACAAGGAGCGTGTTGGCAGCAAGCTTGAAATCGCGTCCGGCCCAATCAAATCCGAGCTTGATAAATCCGAGAGAAAGCAACGCAAGACCGATGGGTAAGAACACTTTAAGAGGGTTGTATGACAACGTCATTCTGACAACCTGCAGAATGTACCGTCGTGTGTCCTTCAGCCAATGAAACTTTGAACTTCCGGCGCGCGGAAAATACTGAATAGGGAAAAAAGCAATCTTGTAGCCATTTCCAAGAAACGACATCGTCAAGGTCGTGACACATGAAAAACCTTTGGGTAATTCGTGTACGTACTGCATTGCTACATCGCGACGAAATGCCCGTAAACCAGAATTCAAATCTTTGATATCCGTCTCCGAAAGATAACTTGCCAATTTACGGATAATCCACTTGGCAGGAGTACGCAGGAACTTCAGAGTGCCCTCTTCAGACTGGCGCCAACCGACGATGTGGTCGTAACCATCCATCGCTTCAACTAATTCTGGTATCAGGTCATTCGGGTACGTCATATCGACATCTGTCCACACGACAATCCGGCCGCGGGCAGCTGTAGTGCCAGTGCGACGCGCAGAGCCACTTCCCTGGTTCTGGCTGTGGCGAATCACGGTGATATCAGGAATGGTGGGAAGCTCTTTCTCAGAACCATCACTTGACCCATCATCCACAACAATGATCTCAAAACTAAAGCGAGATGCGGTTAGTGCTGCTCGCACTCGGTCGATTTCTGTGCGGAGATGGCCTTTTTCGTTATAGACAGGAAGAACAACGCTGACGTCGCATTGGTCGGGGCTATAGGTCATTGTGTCGACATCTCTCTCATTAGCAATGGGTCGTTCCAACCCTTTGAAACAGTACCCGTTGGAGCACCACTTCGTCTGCGACGATGGACCATTGCCCATCGGTGGGCGGCCTATTAGGCATACCGTAGACACAGTTGTACTCGGCTGGGATCACTGCGTCTGGTCCCGAAATATCAAAGCGAACGATCTTGATGGGGTGCAGTTTGTAACGCAGGTAATAATACGACCTGTCGTTTCGAACGCCCATGTCAAAGCCCACTAATTGTGTGCCAGATTTTTGAACCTCGGCCAATGTCTGGGTGGTTGCTACCAAATCATCCGTACGACTGAGAATGCTACGAGACCCTGAATACATACAGCCCACCGCCAATGCCACCGTGAGCACCACAACCGCCCACGAACCGTGTCGCCGTGACACTGTCCATAACACCAACGCGGCTAATACAAATACAGCACCAAAATTCACGAGACTTGGAGTCACTAGATAACGCACGACATCCGTACCAACGATGTTCGGGAACACAATGTCGTTACGCACATATCCGCCTTTGACCCCATCTCCCCCATCAATCAATACATAGATGAGTGATAAAGCACCAACAAACAATCCAGTCATCAGCCACGCCCGTTGAGCAAGAACAAAAGATTTCTCTATCCCAACGCATGCAACTACCAAAAGGGCCGGAACCAGAATTTCTACATATCGCCCGTAAATCAAATGATCTCCACGAGCCCCGTACAACAATTGCAAACCGCCCGTGAAAATGACCAAGAGTGAACTCACAATTAGCACGAGCAGTCCGAGACGTTGTGGGTCTGCAGGCACCGTACGTGCACCACCTTCAGATCGAATACGTGCAATAGCGAAAGCAATACCAACACCAACGAGCCCACATGATGTTGCAGTGAGATACCACGTTTGTCCGGCCATGGTACGAAGAAGGGCGGGCCACACGGAGGGGTCAAATAGACGACGGAGTAGGCGACTTTCTTGATCGTATGAAGCCTCGTACAGAGACCTCTTCACAAACTGATTAAGAAGACGAGAACACTCGTATCCAATAGCCGTGACGAATACTGCAAGCAGTGTGACACGTCGAGAGAGAAGTCGCTGTATTCCCCACCACAGGAATACTGCGCCGACTACGGGAATGAGCAATGTAAAGCGGCCGTGCAACGCAGGCATGAGCCCCGTAAATACTCCGAGCCCAAGAACTTGCATTGTGGATCGATTCTTGGCAACCGTTATCACTAGTGAAATGAACACCAAGAACGCAAGACGTGAGGCTGTCTCTGGCCATGCAAACATCGCGGTCACAATGGTTCCTGGCAATACGAATACGAGACCCGCTACGAGGCGTCCCATGAGTCTTGATGCGCCAAAACCACGCACAGCAAGTCGTCCGGCACACCATCCAGTAATGATGGCCAGCACAACGTTCGCAAAGAGCGCAAACCGATATGCGCCGGGC
>SHUR01000009.1 GCA_009694565.1 Ilumatobacteraceae bacterium
CCCATGAACGATCGTGGATGCATCGTGAGCGACTGGGTGGAAACACATACTTGGCATCCAGTTGAGATGGAAGCTGGTGACGTTTTGTTCTTTCATTCGCACACTCCCCATCGCAGTGGTACGAATAATTCACAACGTGACCGTCGTGCGATTTACCCCACCTTTAACGCCGCAAGCCAAGGTGACCTTAGATCTGACTACTACGAAGAAAAACTACGCATCTTCCGTGATACGGAACACGGAGCCGGCAATGTCCGCCTGTCACTTATCGACGATTTTGAAGGAAGACCAGTATGAACAAATTTACATCGCTAATCGAAATTGAATCTCTGTTTGAAAAATGGGGACAACAGTTTTATAGCGAGAATATTTCCCAAACAGCCCACGCTGTGCAATGCGCACAATTGGCCGAAGATGCTGATGCATCAAGCGCACTTGTTCTTGCTGCGTTGCTTCATGACGTCGGCCACTTGGTTGATCTTGAAGACTCATCTGGAAAAGAAGAACATGTAATCGACACGATGCATGAGGCGACCGCTACCCGTATGTTGGCTCCGCTCTTCCCGCCTGCAGTCACAGCACCAATCGCACTTCATGTTGATGGCAAACGGTGGCTGTGTGCGCGAGAGCATGGTTACTTTCAAACGTTGAGCCCGGCTTCTGTTGCCAGCCTTGCATTGCAGGGTGGCCCAATGTCAGATCAAGAGGCAGACCGATTTATGGCAATGCCACAATTCAAGGATGCTATTGCGCTTCGGCGTTGGGATGACATTGGCAAAGACACAAGCAAAGAAAAATTTCCTCACGATGAATTTCGTCGTCTACTCAACTTCCATTTCGAAAAACTATAGAAAAGAATCACCATGAGAATTCTCGTAACAAACGATGACGGCATTGACTCTGTCGGCCTTCATGTCCTAGCTCGCGCAATGCGTCCGTACGGTGAAGTCGTGGTCGCTGCCCCAGACCAGGAATATTCAGGCGCAGGCGCAGCCATTGGTGCACTGCACATCATTCAGCCCGAAGTTCAGAAGCGCACGATTGAAGGCATCGACACGTCGTGGGCAATCACTGGCCCACCTGCATTGTGTGTCTTCTTCGCTCGGCTCGGTGTGTACGGGGGTCCGTTTGATCTTGTTGTATCCGGCATTAACCCTGGCGCAAACGTTGGCCGTGCCGTGTACCACTCGGGAACTGTTGGTGCAGCAGTGACTGCACGTAATGGCGGAGTCAGCGGAATTGCAATCAGTCAGGCAGTAACCGGCTTCGGTGCTGAAGGCCAAGGTTGGGACGATGCGTTGAAGGGCCAGCAATGGGATTCAGCAGCAACAGTTGCGCAGCGTGTAGTTGAAGGTTGGATTGCAGACCGACCAAAAGAGGCAGTCGTTATCAACGTGAATGTTCCGAACTGTGCAGTGGCAGACATGAAGGGTTGGCGCCGCACCGAAATTGGGCACATTGTCCCCGTAGCAATGGCGACAGCAGATCTTGAAGCCAAAGAAGGACACGAAGGTGCTTTCTATGTGCGAATGAATTACGGAGCCCAAGCACAAATGCCAGGCGACACCGATGGTGGTGCTGTAGAAAATGGTGAAGTGGCTATTACATATGTCAGTCGTTACACCGATGTGCCATCGCAAGGTTCAACAGCAGTAAATGATGCACTCACATCTCTTGTGGGCAAGGCGAGCACACTGCACTCATAGACGATGCCGTTTCTCACCACTACGGTGAAGAAATGGCTGATTGGCAAGATCTCACTCGTCGCGCATCGCTTGCGTCACACCAACTATTGGGTTGGATTTTTTGGGATCCGCGAGCGAAAGACAATCTCGCAGCACTCGGTGTACCCGATGGATTAGGTCATTACATCGTGAACCGTGGTGCGCCCTTAGCGCCAGCAGGTGCAGAAGCATTATTTGCGGCGTTCTACACAATCAAACGCGAGTTCGTTCACTTCGCATTGAACAACGCAGCAAAATACATCACTGATTGGCACGAAGTCACAGTTGCGCGAGATGCAGCAGTACGCGTTGGTCTCGAAGAAATGACTCCGCAGATAATTGCGCCATTTGGTGCGCTCGCAGATGACTTATGGAAAACAGTTGATGCAATACCTGCAAGCGGCCGCGTGTTGTTTGCCGCTCATAAGTCATGGCCACGACCAACAGACCCATTGATGTCTGCCTGGAACGCACTGAACTGCATTCGTGAATGGCGCGGTGATACACATTTTGGAATTTTGTTGAACGACAATATTGGTGTTGTGGAAGCTGGGCTCCTGCATGATGCATGGATGGGTTACCCCAAAGAATGGATTCCGCGCAGTCGAGGCGCAGACGATGCAGAGATTTTGGCAGCCCTAGACAACTTGTCGTCACGCGGATTCGTTACTGATGGCATCATCAATGATGCCGGTATCGAGTATCGAGTTGATCTTGAACATCGCACTGATGTGTTGTGTGAAATTCCGTGGCGCCAATTCGGGGAAAAGAACACTGTTGAGTTGTTGTCTATTCTTGAACCTGTTGGCGAACGCTATGTGCAACACATCAATGAGATTGCCGGCGAAAACTGGATGCCAGCAGCTCGGCCCCGCCGCCGCTAAACCGAGTGCGGCAAACCGATTCGTACCGATACACCGGGTGAATACAGAACGTGTGCATCACCTGTAGGTGCAGGTAAGCCGGCGGCTACGACCAACGTATCTTCGAGGTATTCAAGCTTGGCTGCGTGGAGAATCCATGTCTCATGATCAACAGGCGCGTATCGCAGACCTTTGCCAAACCCTTTGGAGTACAGACCCCACCGTGCCGATAAGAACACTGATAACTCATCTGGCTGTTCAATCCGTTCTCCAATAGATAGACGAATTGATGTGGAAGCAACATGAGGCCAACGACGCTTCACCGTGGTGGTGAGTAATTCAGAAGTCACCACATGCGAAGCACTTCCCCAGCAGTACGGCAAGAAGTACGAAGCTCGAGCGGCAAGGGTCGGGAGAAGCCGATTCACATCAAGTGAGAAAAACCAGACTCCTGGAATTCCATCCTTCTTTACATAGGTACGAACATTCACCTCAGGAAACGAACCAAGGTATGGAATTGCTGGAGTGCCCGGAAAGGAAATGTTGCGCATTGAGAAAGGAATGAGACCCACCCATGCAGAGCCATCGAATGTGTCCACTTCAAGCCCTTCAGGAAGTAACGCCTGCACCACTGAAGCGCCGTACCGCCAATGAATGTAGGCAAGCTCTTGCCACTGTTGCTTCATAATCGGTCGGCGCACTGGCGCTGGGCAGAAATCTTGCACGCCTCTACCCTACGAATCATTTACAGATTCGGGAATGGGGCATCAGTCACCTAGGTTGATATCCCTATGGCTCATTACGTCACCACCGTTCCTTCGTCCAAAACTCCTGAAGAAGCGTTTGCATTTATGTCAGACATTCGCAATTTTGCCCAATGGGACAAAGGGATAATTAAAGTTGATCAAATTGTCGGAGACGGCGCGGGGCTAGGCAATGTCTTTGACATCACGGTAAAAGGCTTCGGTGGGCAAAATTCTGTCCTGCGCTACACCACACTTGAGTGCGATTCCCCCACCAACGTGTTGGTTAAGGGCAAGAACTGGATGTTCACATCTATAGATCGGGTCACCATCACCCCCACCGCAACCGGATGCGATGTCACATACGACGCAATTCTTACAGCCAATCTCATCGTGTGGCCCATGAATATCGTGCTCGGTCGCGTCTTTGACAAAGTTGGCGCAGTCGCAACGCGCGGCCTAAAGAAAGTTCTTGCCTAGGGGCAACCCAAATCATGCAGGTTGGCGCACTCTCTGCACAACCAAGCAGTGCCATCTGAAGTGCTCCACGCAGTAGCAAGAGGAGAACCACACGACATGCAGTTGTGCGTCTCCTTAGTTACTGGTTTCACTTCAAAGCGTGGAGCCTGATCAGACATACGTAGCGAGAATAGCCGCACACTCATTCAGTTTGGTCATATCGCCCGCAACTGCGGCCACGTAACGATCAGGTCGAACCACAATTGCAAATGCACCACCAAGAGTTTCCGGCGCAACCACATTCACGATAGGAACTGAAGCGAATGCATCAGGGATAGAGACTGGCGCCGCAGTCACAAGTACAAACGATGCTCCATCGCGTTGAACTGCTTTTGACACTTCAGGGTGGAACCAGAATTGATGCCCAACTCGCGCGTCATCGCCCACCACAATTCCAGCTTCAATGAATGGGCTAGGCCGAGATCCGCCGTAACCACTTTCTACATCAACGCCATGACTAACGCGTCCACCCAACTGGTCAATGAGACGACCCATATCAACTGCATGAGCAATGGTGCTACGTACATGAGGAACACGTTCGGATGAGTACGTGTCAAGAATCTTCTCGGACGCAATTCCTCGAGTGACGAGAGAGAACTTCCACGCAAGGTTGACGGCATCGCGCATTCCAGAATTCAAACCTTGACCAGCAAAAGGCGGAGTCTGATGTGCAGAATCACCCGCCAAGAACACATTGCCCTGTTGCATTACTGGCGCGACTACCGCGTGGAACCGATACACCGCACTACGCACGATGCGCGCCACCGATGGTGAAATCATTCCGTCAAGCAACTGCCAGAGACCTTGTTCGGTATTGAGTGCAGCAGTATCTTCGCCGTCTTGCACTTGGAATTCCCATCGGCGATACCGACGCACTCCTTGAACAAAAGTAAACGGGCGATCCGTATGGCAGAACTGGCGCACTCCCACTGGAAGATCAACTACTGCACCTTCATACAGCTCAGCATCAACCACTAACCATTCCTGATCAAAACATAAATCTTCTAATTGCAACCCGGTGAATTTTCGCGTCCAACTTGATGCACCATCACAACCAACAAACCACCGCGATTCAATGGTTTCACCATTATCAAGAGTGGTCATAACTTTCTTGCCGTCATCTTCCATGTGTGTCACCGTGCGGCCCCACATCACGGTTGAACCGCGTGCTTCGGCTTCGGCCCGCAACATGGCATCTAGTTCCGGCTGATAATGAGCCACTACCGGCGGCACTCCTTGCAAACCGACTGGTGGAATATCTGCTCCAATGATTACCGCATCATTTGGGCCAACAAAGTCGCCCCGTTGTAGCGGTTCTGTATTGTGCTGCAGCCATTCACCCATTCCGTGGTCGTAACACGCACGAAGAATCTCATCGTCCATCACGATGGCTCGCGGTAGTTGATACGGGATGAGGTCACGATCAATAACGACGTTGGAAACACCCATGTCATTCAGAATCGTGGCAAGAAAACTTCCTACAGGACCACCACCGAGAATAGTGACATCAACTTTTTTCATGAATGAAGTCAGTAATGAGCGAATTACGAAACGTTCGAACAATCTCGCGCACTTGTTCTTGTTCCTTGCCTTGCACATCGGCTACCGAGAAGATGAACGGCTCTAGAGCGGCCCAACCCATTTCTAGGGCCATGCCTATTGCGGCCAAGGCTTTTATCTGTGTATCTGGCTCGTCAAGTTGATGCATTTTTGCAACGTGTTGTAACGCTCCACGCGGAATAGAAACTCCCGCTTCCAGTTCGGTTGTTGCAAGTTCTATTTCACCATCAAGCACAGCGCGCACTACTGCTCGCAGATACCGAGGTTCTTCATTTAGTGCAAGAGGAAGCGGTATGGGATTGCCATGCGATCTTTCATTCACATCAGCCGCGTGTTGTTCCACTAATTGCAACATTGCGGCACGCATCAAGCCTTCTTTACTTCCAAAGTAATGATGCACAAGACCATGGTTTACTCCGGCACGTTCTGCAACCATTCGCACGCTCATTGCACGAGGTCCAACCTCGCCAAGTAAATCGGCTGCAGCTGATATCAGCTTTACTTCAGCGTCTGTTCGTTTACGCGCCAGTGTTGGTTGTTCAGCAATACTCATTTGCCGGCTGTTGCGTAGTCAGTTAGCGAAGTAGTGCTTTCACCTGACTTGCGTCGTGCGTTCAGTGCTTCGAAATCAACATCAATACCAATTGGGTTGGCTGCAAAAAGTGGCCCGTTCATGAACTCGTCAGCCTGTTCCATTGACAATGAATCCACTTGTGTTTCCACTTGGTTGCCATCAGGGTCGCGGTAGTAGGCAGACAATGTCATGCCGTGATTAATTGTCCAGTACGGTGAGATTCCCTTTGCCTTCATGCGCTCGTACTGGCCAAAGAGGTCATCAATTGATGCATACGTAAAAGCGAAGTGTTCGAGACCTTCAGATTCAGAGGATCGTGCTTCCAGATGGGGCATATTCACGATGGCAATGCGGTGGTGCTCGTCGTCATATGAGAGGAAGGAGATGAAATCGTTTCCATAACGGACCGAACCTTCTAAGAAATCAAGCCACCACTCCAGCATTTCTGCATATCGAGGGCTCTTTAAAACGACATGGGCGAATTTGATTGGCGAAGCCATGAAATTTTCCTACTCTCCATTGTTAGTCAAGTGACTAACCCTGACTATAGTAGCACCATGACATTGCGATTTGCTTCAAAAAATGGCCGCGCCCAATTGGTAGTCGGCCCCAACAACAACCTTGTCGACCTGGCAGAAGTCAGTGGTGGGAAATTCGACGCAGACCCCATCAAGGCTTTTCCACGTTGGGCAGAGTTGCGTGCGTTTGCTGCAACCGTGACTGAAGGCGGATCACCAGCCAACTCTGACGAACTTGATGCACCATCGCCGTGGCCTCTTCAAGTGTTCGCCATCGGTTTGAACTATCGCTCGCACGCTGAAGAAAGTGGAATGGGTCTTCCTGTTGTTCCGTTGACCTTTACAAAATTCACGTCGTGCATCGCTGGCCCGAATGCCAACATTCCAATCGATGCTCCGATGGTCGACTGGGAAGTTGAACTTGTAGTTGTCATCAGTAGTGGTGGTCGAAACATTGCTAAGGCTGATGCATGGAATCACATTGCCGGAATCAGCGTCGGACAAGACATTTCAGACCGTGCATTGCAATTTGCTGCTCAACCTCCTCACTTTGATCTTGGTAAGAGCAAGAAGAACTTCGGACCCTTTGGCCCATGGCTTGTCGACGCAGCTGACGTACCGAATCGTGACGCAATGCATATGACTTGCACACTGAATGGTGAAGAAGTGCAAAACACTCTGACAGATGACCTTGTGTTCAATGTTGGCGACATCGTTGAATACGTTTCAGGAATTGTTGAACTACTTCCTGGCGATGTGATCTTTACTGGTACCCCGGGTGGTGTTGGTGTTTCTCGTAAACCAGCCGTGTTCCTGAAGCCTGGCGATGTTCTGGTTTCCACCATTGATGGAATTGGCACCACTACTAACCGTTGTATTTAGGTTCTCGCCGAACTACTCAGATATGTACGGTGCGATTGCTTGATTGCACCAGTTCCATAAATTTGTCCGCGCCGGCGCATTATCACTGCGCTTAGTTGTCGGAAGTTTGTGAATACTGCGCACTTCGCGATCTGACCAGAACGAACCACTAGCCCCTGGGATTGGTTGCACTGCAGCCAGCCACGCGATGGTGTCAGCCCCTTGCGCTGGAGAGCGCAAAATTGGTTTGGTAATTCGTTGGAATGCAGGAATTGATTCTTGCACTCCGGGAGTATCTGCCCAGCCAGGGTGCATCGAATCAAAATGAACGGAGCGTTCTTTAGTTGCCCACATTTCATTGAGCGTGACCTGTGCACGTTTTGCAATTGCATATTGCTTAGAACCGTTATAGCTGTCAACACGCATTTCTAAAGTGCGTTTCCCATCAATATTCGGTAGTTCTGCTGAATACATACCGCCAGAGGACACAGTCACCACTCGGCCTTGCACAGCTATCAGATTGGGGAGCAGAACTGTTGTTAACAGATGTGGACCAAGAACATGAGACGCAACTGTTTGTTCAATACCTTGAGGCGACAGCTCGCGAGTATTCAGAAGTGCGCCAGCGTTGTGGACAAGCGCAAAGACGTGTGGAAAAGAAGTTGCAATCTCTCTGGCTGCTTTGCCGACGGAAAGCAAGTCCCCCATCTCTGCAACGACACACACCGGCTCTGGTCCCGTGCAGATATTGCGTACAGACGAAATGACGTCTTCGCATTTTTCTTTGTTTCGAGCAACAAGAACTAACTGTGCACCTGTGGGCGCAAGAATGCGTACACATTCTTTCCCAAGTCCTGATGTTGGCCCTGTGATGACTACCACTTTGCCAGTGAGGTCGTAGCTAGATACCTGATCCCAATGGTTAACGCGGGAACGAACAAGAAAACCTATGCGAGAAAACCCAGGAACAATTGCGGTGTCCAATAGCGAACTAAGAAAATTACTCATTATTTACATCCCTTGTAGA
This sequence comes from Ilumatobacteraceae bacterium, assembly GCA_009694565.1. Classification (GTDB taxonomy): domain Bacteria; phylum Actinomycetota; class Acidimicrobiia; order Acidimicrobiales; family Ilumatobacteraceae; genus UBA2093. The sequence goes on from SHUR01000009.1 coordinate 8,390, forward strand.
AGCATTACTGCAGCGAGAAAACCGCACATGGTCCACGCAATTGTGCGTGGCCAATTAGTCAGTACGAGTTCTTTGCCTACTTGCGCATCAGGCGCTTCAACCATGCGAGCGTGACGCGGTACGGACAGAAAAATGGTGCACAAAAGCGCAACGGCCAAACACGCCCCGTTTGCCCATGTCAGCCACCACCACACTCCAGACGGAGTATTGGCCCACAGAATCAATGTAGAAATACCTTCAACAACCATCGGCGGGCCAACAACGATCCCTGTCCAGCGCTGATGTTTTTCAGCGACTTGTTTCGCACTCTCCACTGGCACCACTGCAAGCAACGGATAATGCACTAATTGCACAAACCAAATGACTCCCAGCATGATGCAAGCAGATACAAGATGCGCTGTGAGTACGAAATCGTCCATTTCAGAGTCCGTACTCTGAAATGAGCACAGGCCGTTGCTCATCAATTGATTTGTGTGCGGCTGCACCAATTACAACTGACCACAAACCGTCGACAACCGTGACTTCTGGTTGGCTGTTGTTCAACACCGCGTCAACAAAACGTTTGCATTCAATAAAGCTGGCACCAAAGTGGAAACCCATGTGCGCAATGTCAGGGTCTGTCGGCACATCTATTTCTCGCACTGACCGTGATGAACGCTCACCAAAAAAGATTTTTCCATTACCAGGGATAAAGGCTTCAAGCTTTCCCTTATCCCCCACCACCGTGATCTCTTGTTCATGCCGCCCACCTTCGGCGAACATGGACAGGTCAAGCATTGTGCGAACGCCGTTTTCATATTCCACAATTACATACGCGTTATCAAGAATGTCGCTGCGCTTCCCGTCGTACACCTCGTCGAGATGATTCACGTCTTGTCCACCACTTGCAATCACGCGCACAGGTTGCGAGCCGATAGCCACGTTCATCAGGTCGAAGAAATGACAGCATTTCTCGACCAATGTGCCGCCCGTGTTCTGTGAGAAACGATTCCAGTTGTCAACTTTGACAAGAAATGGGAAACGATGTTCACGGATTGACATCATCTTCATGTTGCCGATAATTCCTGAACGCAATTCATGAAGGAGGCCAGCAATCGGAGCCATGTACCGGTACTCAAGGCCAACCCACGTAATGGCAGAGCGTTGAGATTGAGCTTTCACAACAGAAACACAATCCTCAACAGTGGTGCACATTGGCTTTTCCACCAGCACTGGAATGTTCGTCTCAAAAATGTCGTCCAGCAATGACTTATGCGTGAAGTTGGGTGCAGCGACAAGTACCGCGTCCACAAGTCCACTATTGAGAAGATCTCGGTGATCCGTGAATTCAGCCACCCCAGATGCTCGATCACCCAATGTGTTGCGAGCCCACCCGTGTTGTTCCTCGTGGGGGTCGCTAATGGCAGTTATTGCAACATTTGCGATGCCCATGAGATTGCGCAAGTGCTCGCACCCCATCATTCCAGTACCAATGACGCCGATGCGCAGTTCTGACATACAAGTAAGGATACGACCCAACAGTTTGGGTTCATCGTCAAGACAACTAGTGTTTCCTAATGTTGCTCCAAGGGGAACAACCAATAGGGGGAATTCTCATGGCAATCGTTGATCTCATTACATCCGGACTCGGATTACTTGCATCTGAAAAGGACATCACGACTACGTGGGTCGAAGGCGTTCTACGTGGAAGTGGAAATCTGGAAGATGGCGTCACAGTTACTGCGGTCTCGACAGAACGCATCGGTGAAGGTGTCGGAATTCTCAGCATTTTGCAACGTGTGATTCCTACTTATTCGGGTGCTACAAAAGCTCCAAAATCAATTGTTGTAAAATACCCAACAGATGATCCTGTACAACGCGGAACAGCGGATGCTCTGGTGTTCTATATTCGTGAATTAACTTTTTACCGTGACTGTGCACCAAGCGCCCCGTTCAAAACTGCTAAGTGCTACGGCCAAGCAATCGAAAGTGAAAATACAAACTTTACAATTGCAATGGAAGACATCAGCCACTACCGCCCTCTCAACCAATTAGACGGGGTTAGTCTTAGCGATGCAAAAATTATGTTGGAAAAACTTGCTGACTTCCATGCAATGTGGTGGAACAGCCCGAAGTTGCCAGACATGCAAAGCGTCTTTCCTCCCATCCTTAATCCAACGTATGAAACGGTCATTCCAATGCTGTGGGGTCAAGGTTGGCCAAACGTAGAACAGTATGTGGGTCACCTTCTTCCAGAAAGTGTTCGCGTCATTGGTGATATTTGGGCTGCCAAAGTCCCCTGGATGCTCGGCAACTTAATGGCGCCGCTGACATTGATGCATGGCGACTACCGCGCAGACAACATGATGTTTGATGGTGACGAACCTGTTGTCATCGACTATCAGATTGTGGGTACAGGCTCAGGCATGTACGACGTCGGCTATTTCATTAGCCAATCAATTGCAACTGAAGTACGTCGTGGCCATGACAAAGAACTTGTGAACATATACCTTGAACGCTTGGAGACTCACGGAATTTCAATTGACCGTGACGAAATGTGGCGTCAATATCTTGTCTCTATTCTCTTCTGTGTTACGTATGGTGTCACCGTATTTGGTGGTTACGCAGAGCAAAACGAACGTGGACAACAACTTGCTACCGACATGTTGCTTCGTTCATTAGATTGCGTTGCTGACAACGATGCACTGAAAGTGATTGCGTGACTGATCACGCCCATGATCACGGGCGTGGAGTCTTGTCGCAGTTAGCACCTGAGGGTCGCGAACTAAAGGCTCTTATTCCTAGTGTCTATGACGGTTTTGCTCAATTACATAGTGCTGCTTTTGCAGACGGCGTGCTTGATAAAAAAACAAAGGAACTACTGGCACTTGCTATTGCCATTGCAGTTCGCTGCGATGGGTGCATAGCCAGCCACGCCCGTGGGGCCGCAGTGAATAAGGCCACTGAAGCAGAAGTTGCTGAAACGATTGGTGTTGCAATTGCAATGAGTGGTGGGCCAGGCACTGTCTATGGCCCCCGAGCATTGGCAGCCTTTCGTGACTTCGCTCCCAAGGCTGAATAGCACTTCTCTCCAGTGGTACCCACCCCTTGAGGTGGTTCTAGATTGCTGTTATGTCGAATCTCGAAGTTTCAATTGATCCATCAGAAGTCGGTCTAGACCCCACACGTCTGGCCCGCATTCGTTCTCACTTCGGAAAATATGTCGATAGTGGCAAGTTGCCTGGTTACCACATCACTGTCTCACGTGGCGGAAAATTGGCGTACAGCGATCTTTATGGCCACGCTGATGTGGAAAACAAAAAGCCAATTGAAAATGACACCATTTATCGCGCATATTCAATGACCAAGCCCATCTGTGCAGTTGCTGCACTTATCTTGTGGGAAGAAGGCCTGTTCGAGATGCATGATCAAGTGAAGTGGTTCATTCCATCATTCGCTGATCAAAAAGTTTTCCGCTCAGGCACATTAACAGCGCCACGTTACGAGCCGGTAACAGAGCCCATGGAAATGTGGCATCTGTTTTCACACACTGCTGGCATGACATACGGCTTTGTGTATTCAAACCCCGTCGACCAGATGTATCGCAATGCGGGTTTTGAATGGGGTACGCCACCTGGTGCATCGCTCGCAGACATCTGCGACATCCTCGCTGGCCTTCCACTCATGTTTCAGCCTGGAACTGAGTGGGCATATTCAATGTCTATCGATGTCCTTGGTCGCGTTGTAGAAATTCTCTCCGGCATGACACTTGGTGAGTTCATGAAGAAGCGAATCTTTGATCCGCTCGGCATGACCGACACTGCGTTCCATTGTTCAGCAGACAAAGCAGATCGTCTTGCAGCGTTGTATGTACCAAACCCAGCAGACAAGAAAATCTTGCGCAACGATGCCAGTGCTGCCGGAGCATTGAACGAACCGAAGGCGCACATGGGTGGCGGTGGACTCGTTTCCACTACAAGTGACTACTTGAAGTTTGCAGAAATGTTGCGTGGTGGTGGCGAATACAAGGGAACTCGTATTTTGTCGAACCGTACTATTGCGTTTATGGCTTCGAACCATTTGCCAAACAATGCTGATCTCAGCGAGTGCGGTCGCCCACTATTTGCAGAGACTGCATTTGATGGCGTGGGCTTCGGACTTGGCGTCAGTGTCACGCTTGACCCAGTGAAAGCAAAAGTGCCAGGAAGTGCCGGAGATTATGGCTGGGGTGGTGCAGCAAGTACCAACTTCACCGTTGATCCGAAAGAAGATCTTGTGTACATGATTATGACGCAGCTTCTCCCATCAAGTACGTGGCCGTTACGTCCACAACTTAAGCAGTTGGTGCACCAGGCTTTAGTTGACTAGCGCGAGCTAATTGCTTTCTCAGAACAAGAAGCAGTACAACACCGCAACCGATGATTGAAAGACCTTGCAAAATATTGCCGGGCAGCCAATAGACAACATTCATAATCACGCCCACAATGATTCCAAAAGCGCCAGCCAACAAATTTTCAGGGGCACGCTCACGTGAACCAAGTGTGAACAAGGCCACACCAACTCCGATTGGTATGAGACTGCCAAATCCAGTGGAGAGGACACCTGCCAATGTGATTGAACCGATGACAATGAGCAATGAACCAAATGCACGAGGTAGAAATGCAAAACCAATGTTTTTCATACCCATGTAGATCAAACCGGCACCACCTGCAAGCAACATGAGACCAACTACAAGACGGTTGTTATCACCGTTCAAACTCATCATTGACGTTGATGACATAATCGCGATAGGCACAGAAGCTGCCATCAAAATTGAACCAGAGAACTGTGAACGTGATGCGCGTAACACTCCCCATGTTCCAGTAGCGACAGCAAGTATGCATACGTACCACTCCGACCGCATATTCGTCATATCAAGCAAAATTCCTGATGCAACCGCGATGGCAAGCACCGATGCAATCTCCATCACCTCGCCCACTCGCTGTTTCTCACTTGCCGCACTAGACAACTTGTGTGAGAAGTAAGCAAGTACTGCAGCAACCACATACAAAAGAACTGCAATTCCAGCCTGCGGAACATTGGCAACAAGTCCCGCAACTATGAACCCGACACCAATTGTGATCAGAATCGCCGCAAGATACGACACCAACTCGCGAGCCGTCACCGCAAGTACTGGTGCTTGAGCGACATCATCGGCCTGATCCGACGTCAGATGTCCATCTGAAACCAATTGCTTCAGAATTTCTTTCTGCGATTTGCGTTGTTCCATCTATTCAGTCTTGCACTTATTACGGCTGGATTGATGCCCAATTCACTACATCAACAATTGCAGCGTCAAGAAGTGGAGCAATATACGACGCAAAAGTAACACTCATGTGATTGTCGTCGCGATACACCAAGATGTTGCCTACAACCGCTGGGCAGCTGCTGGAAGTGCAAAACCACTGCCGTGTCCACAAAACATGAACATTTGCTGCATCAAAGTCTTCCAACATCTGATGCATGTCATCGCGATAGGCAGAACTAATAGTGGGATTGCATAACTGCACGTTTGTGTAGTGACGGCTCAAGCACGTCGGCACATCTTGCCCCGGATATGGCGTATCTTCCATCAATATAGGAGTAAGGCCCTTGGCAGTTAACGAGTCAATGGTTGACTGCAAACCGGCACGCCACTCTTTTTGCCACATCGGCACACGAGTTGTTGCGGAGAGCAAGCGATTGAAGTGTGCAATGAAAACAGTCTGCACGCCATCGGTCACCATTTGCTTCAGTACATTCTCACGCCACGGCCCACATTCCTGGTAGTTCTTCCCAAGCACTTTGCTGTAAGTAGGTATTTCTGCTGGCGGGCAACCACGTTTTGTATAGGTAATCAATTTCCAACTGCGTTTGATTGCTATTTTCTCAAATGCAGGAAACCACTCTGCTGCATGAGAATCTCCATACAAACCGATGACCGTTGATGATGTTGCATCGCCATATACACATTTCTTCGGACGTGTTGCGGAAAAACTCGCATGACAATTGTTGCTATAGATCGTTGGCATATCAGAAATTGCACCTTGAAGTGACGGCGTGATATTTGACGGCAATCCTGTCGCAGACATTGCTTGAACAATGGCATCAATTGGCGTGCTCGGAGCAGGCAATTGTGGTTCAGAGGGGACTGTCGTTGTTGAAATATTGGGATCAACAGTTGTCGTCAACTCTGTAATCAATGTTGGTGCCGTTGCTGCCGTGCCACCATCAAGTTTCGGTTGATTGTTTTGTGCCAGTACAGCACTTCCACTGACAACAGCAATGAGAGACACCGCCAATACGATTGCGCGAACTCCCGCAATGCTGTGGTTTCGACGTACAGGGTTTTCTACACATCGATATGAGAACTCTGAGAGCGCAAGTGACATCACGAGGCATACAATCCCCTCGAACACAGAGAGTTTCTTATCAAGGGCAGCTGCAGCAATGATAAGTACTGGCCAATGCCACAGATACGCAGAGTATGAACGCGAACCAAGCCATTGCATTGGTGATATGCGCAATATTGCATCAGGCGACCACGATGTGGCATTTCCTCCACGCAACAAGAATGCAGTCGCCATAACTGGGGCGATTGCCCACGGGCCAGGAAACGTAGTGGTCTCTGAGAACAAAACCACCGTGGCAATAATTCCAGCGAGCCCACACCATGCGAGCGTGGCGTTCATTCGGATAACTTTGGTTGAGACTCCAATCGGCACAACTGCAACAAGTGCACCAATTGCTAATTCAAATGCCCGTGTATGAGGCGAAAAGAATGCCCACGGTTGTGAAGAGTTCATAAGAGCCATACATGCAACGAAGGACGCTATTGCAGCAACACCTGCAGTAATGCCAACCCGAAGTCGGACATTGCGCATGGTGCGAGTCCCAACACCAATACACACCAACATCACAAGCGCGGGCCAGACCACATAGAACTGCTCTTCAACAGCCAAACTCCAGTAGTGCTGTAGTGGTGAAGGAGGCAGCGCGGATTGCAAGTAATCAGCTCCGCGATGTGCAAACACAAAGTTCGATGAAAACAAGGCAACAGCCAGAACATCATCAGACAGCGATCGCAGCCGCAGGGGTTCTAACCAAATCCACGACGCAATAAGGGTTACTACTGCTACCAATGCTGAGACCGGCAAAATACGCCGAGCGCGCCTGGCGTAGAAAGCCCCCAAAGACACTTTGCCCGTATTGCTCTTTTCTGCCACCAGTAAAGAGGTGATCAGAAAGCCCGACACCACAAAGAAGACGTCTACCCCTACATAGCCCCCGCCAAGGCCAGGTACACCCGCATGAAAAAGCAAGACCGCAAAGACAGCAATGGCACGAAGCCCTTCTATATCTGTCCGCCGTTTCACCGATATGAGTATTGCCGCTTCGGGTCGCGGGATGCAGGCACCATCAAATCTGGCCAAAATGGCGACCCCCTGGCGAGTGGTCTAAGGTCGTAGAAACATTTCAAACGACACCCTTAGGAGTCAACATGGCACGTACCACCCGCCTGCTTGCATCGCTTGCAGCACTTTCATTCATTGTCGCATCTTGCGGCGGCAGCGATTCATCATCAGACACAACTGCTGCAGGTTCTGCAACAGCGCAGGAATTGACATTCACACCAATTGCTGAAGGCAAGTTGACTGTCTGTTCAGATGCTCCTTACGAGCCATTTGAATTCCAGAGTGAAGATGGCACGTGGACCGGATTCGACATGGACATCATGCGCGCAGTCGCAGAGCGCTACGGCCTCGCTCTTGAAGTTACTGTTCAGCCTTTCGACGGAATTTGGTTGGCTCCAAAAGCTGGCACATGTGACGTAGTGGCATCATCACTGACAATCACCGAAGAGCGCGCTGCAAACGCTGCGTTCTCCGATGGTTACTTTGACTCTTTCCAGTCACTTCTTGTTCGCATAGAAGACAAAGACGCATTGAATTCACTTGCATCACTTAGCGGCAAGACCGTTGCAGTGCAGACTGGCACAACCGGTGAAGAGTACGCAAAGGCCAATGCGCCTGACGCAAAGATTCAGTCGTTCGATGATGCAGCTGCAATGTTCTTGGCTCTTGAGTCAAAGCAAGTTGATGCAGTTCTGCAGGACTTCCCTATCAACGCATTCCGTGCAACTAAAATGGGTACCTCTGCAGTATCAATCAAGTTTGATACAGAATCAGAGAAGTACGGTTTCGCGACATCACAAGAGAACACTGATCTTGTAGCAGCAATCAACGCCAGCCTCACGGAATTCCGTGCGAATGGTGTCTACGACGGCATCTTCAAGAAGTACTTCGGATAAGTCTTCAACTGACAACAATCCGTTAACCAATAACAACCTCTGAGAGCCATGGCCATCAGCAAGCGCAAGAAAGCGCAATACAGGCGTATAGCCGTGTATGTACTTTCTGTAGTCGCCCTGTTGGCCGTGGCTCTTGTTGTTGATTGGGGTCGACTACAAAGTGCCATGTTCAAGTGGGACATTGTGGTTGAACAGTTCCCGGACATCCTTATGAGTGCCGCAAAGAACACCATCATCTTCACCATTTTGGGCTTTGCAGGTGGGCTCTCATTTGGTTTGTTATTCGCACTCATGCGCCTTAGTACCGTTCGCCCGTATCGCTGGTTTGCAGCAACATACATCGAGATCTTCCGCGGTATTCCGCTTCTCGTCACTCTTCTTATCCTTGGGTTTGGTATTCCCATCGCAACTGGATGGCGTTGGCCAAACCCATACGTTCAAGGCGCAGTTCCGTTAGCCCTCGTCGCAAGTGCATACATGGCAGAAACAATTCGTGCGGGAATTGAAGCCGTACCGAAAGGTCAAATGGAGGCGGCACGTTCATTGGGCATGTCGTATTCACGTGCCATGATCACCATCATCATTCCTCAGGCATTACGAATCATCGTGCCGCCACTAACAAACGAATTTGTGCTTCTCATTAAAGACACTTCATTAATCTCAGTTCTTGGAGTTACTGCTGGAACTCGTGACCTTGCGCGCTTTGGTCGCGATGGCGTAAATCAGACAGCAAATGCAACTCCTCTTATCGTTGCTGGTCTCGTGTATTTAGCAATGACCGTTCCCCTTACTCAACTTGTTGCTTGGATGGAACGACGTGAAAAGGCAGTCAGCCGATGAATTCTGACGTCGTTGTCAACATCACCAATCTCAATAAATCATTTGGTGACAACCACGTGCTACGAGGCATTGACTTACAAGTGCAACGTGGCGAAGTGGTCTGCATTATTGGTCCATCTGGTTCAGGGAAAAGCACACTCTTGCGATGCGTCAACATGTTGGAAACACCTACTGCCGGCACCGTTGTAGTACTTGGTCGTGAATTAACGGACATTAATTGTGATATTGATGAAGCACGGGCACACATTGGAATGGTGTTTCAGCAATTCAATTTGTTCCCCCACATGACTGCGCTAGAGAACGTGTGTGTTGCACAACGCAAAGTACTGAAGCGAAGCGCAGACGAAGCAGCAACAATTGCTCATGGTCTACTCGCACGCGTTGGACTCGTTGAAAAAGACAATGCCTATCCTGCACAATTGTCAGGTGGGCAACAGCAGCGCATAGCAATAGCACGTGCACTTGCTATGAACCCCGATGTCATCTTATTTGACGAAGCAACAAGTGCACTCGACCCCGAATTGGTGGGTGAAGTTTTGCAAGTGATGCAATCACTCGCACAAGAAGGAATGACCATGTTGGTTGTTACCCACGAAATGGGCTTCGCAAAAGGTGTCGCAGACCGAGTTGTGTTTATGGACGCCGGTGTCATCGTGGAACAGGGCCCACCGTCTCAGGTGATTTCAGCTCCTGTTGAAGAACGTACGCGCGCGTTCCTTTCCAGTGTCCTCAACCACTAACCACCCCACACGTAGAGTTTCCGCAATGAGCGACCAGCGTGACCGTATTAATGCCATGTTAAATCTGGCTCAGCACCCCAATACTCCACAAGCTGAAGCTGAATCAGCTCTTGCTATGGCATCAAAGCTCATGCAAAAACATGGGTTGTCACAGTCCGATATCACATCGTCTCGCACAGAAGAAGACAGCACTGTCGTTGTGGAACGTATTCGGGTAGGCGGGTTGTACCGCGTTCGTCGTCAGAATATTCTGTACACCATTGCACTTTTGCATTCGTGTGCCGGCTATCGCGCAGATGATGAAGATGATGAATGTGTTCTGGTTCTCTATGGTCGCGCAGCCGATATTTTCGCTACTCGTACTTTGTTTGCTGCTGCTGACGCCATGGGAGCACGTCTCTTGCCTCGCGGTGACAGGTCATGGCGGGTTGCATGGTGGAAAGGGTTCCAGTTGGGTATTCAAGAATCCCTCTCTGTTGCCCGTAAAGATTTCGTATCTGAAACTCCTGGTTCCGGGCTTGTGCTTGCAGATCGCATGAAACGAGCAGAAAACGAGTTGCGCGTCAATGGTCCACGACTTCGTGGTGGCTATACATATAGCGACACATCATCTGGTGCATACATCAATGGCAAAAATGCTGGTAGCGGCTTCGGTGGTTCTGGCCGGTCTTTTACTGCTGGTGTACGTGGAGAATTGACTTGAGCGCACTCAACACGTTTGTTCAGGTCGCAATGGCTCGCGCTAATGAATACCAGAAATGTTCACCTGAACAAGCACTGACATATGCATGCGAAGACATCGTTGACAACGAACTTGGTTCACGTAATTTCTCATCGCACCACATTGAACAGTGGTTGCAACGTGTGTGCACTCGCGAAGATATCGATACGCCTCAAGTCGTCGTTGGCCGAGCAACTCGCACATCACTGGCATCTACAGACATTGATTCAAACACAATTTGTCTCAGAGGAAAAGTCACTACCGCTGCTACAGCCCTACATGAAGTAGCTCACGTTATTGTCGGAGCCGATTCTCACGGTGTTCTCTTTCGCGATGAACTCGTTCGCCTTGCGCGAGCACATATTTCTATTGAGTATGCGGCTTTGCTCTATGGCGTATACGAAGGTGTCGGGTTAGAGATGTCGCCATGGCCAGCCAGTGCGTCACAACGCTAAGGGCTGTCGTCATACCGATTAGATTGATCCCATGAGCGACGCTGACAATCTGTATTCAATTCTTTCCACGACCCGATCCATTCGGCGTATCAGCGATAAGCCCGTTGATGATGCAACTCTCGAGCGAGTCTTGCAAGCTGCAATCTGGGCACCAAGCGGTGGCAACAGGCAACCATGGCGAATCATCGCGGTGCGCGACCGAGCCTTGAAACAAAAACTCGGTGAAATTTATGCAACCGAATGGGCCACATACGTTGAATTCAACATGAAACGTGTTGAAGGGATGCCAGAGAACATTGTGGAAGCAACACGCGCAGGCCTTGCAGTCGGCACACGACTCGCCGAATCACTCGCCGATGTTCCACTTGTCATTATGTTCATTCATGATCCGCGCGAGGTGTACGTCACCGATGGAAATCTGGGGCGCACACCAGTCGTAGGTGGAGCATCTTTGTACCCAGCCGTTCAGAACTTGTTACTCGCAGCACGCGCAGAAGGATTAGGCGGAGTTCTCACCACGTTGATTTCGGCGAGCGAAGTGAAAGTTCGTGAATTGCTTGAAATACCAGAGCCATGGGGTGTGTATGCAATGGTTCCACTCGGTCACCCCATGGGCAATCATGGTCCACTACGTCGTGCACCTCTCAGTCAGATGGTCAAGTACGACCGCTGGTCTGATTAAGGCTCAGTACGCCACTCAACATTGGTGGGCCATCGGCCAACTCCACCGCTTTCAGCAAGAAAACCTGTCAGAGTTCTATTTGCATGTTCCATCCGCCACGTCAGCATTGCTCTTGCATTTTCGGAAATCACTTCTGCATCGGTAGTTAACGTGCGCCACGTATTATCGGCCACTAAGTCAAAACACAGAAAATCTCCGTCACCGAATTGAACATATGCGTGAGTATCGCTACGTCGCACTGCGAGATTCAGTTTTTCAAGGCGCCGACGCCATGGCCACACGTATCGATCAGTAGGAATTAAAGCAAAACGCCAGTCGTATTCCCAATGAGCTGCATTGCGCCACCATGGTGGTTCTGTGCCATTGACGAAATTAGTGAGTGGCAATCCATCACATTGTGCTGGGATAGCAATCTCCATCACTTCGCACAGCGTGGGCATGATGTCGATGTTCTCTGTGAATTTGTCGACCACAGTTCCATGAGTGCTTGTTTGGCGTGGGTCTGCAACAATTCCAATGATGTGTTGGCTTGTTTCCCAATAGCCAACTTTTTCACGCAAACCATGATCACCTAACATCTCTGCATGATCGGCAGTGACAATAATAACCGTGTCATCCCACTCGCCTGAGTCCACCAGTGAATCAAATACCCGCCCAAGTTGGAAATCTACTTCGCTAATCATTCCGAAATACTGCGCACGCATATGCGCCATCTCCTCAGGATCTGTCGGCGCTTTAGTTCCGTCAAGCATTAAAATCACCTCATGAAACGGGTGTACTTCTGCAGCGCGCTCAATCGGTAGACCAACAGACGTTGGGTCATACATTGTGGAGTATTCGCCAGCGGCCGAATATGGAGGGTGCGGCCGAATGTAACTTGCATGCACAAACCAAGCAGAATCTTGTACATCAATCCAATCAATCAAATTGTTTGTCAAGAAACTACTAACGCTGACTTCAACTGGTCGTTCATGTTCGGTCGCTAACAATTGTAAAATTCCCGGCGAGGCGTCGTACCCCTTTTCCGCAAGAAGTTCTCTCCACGGAGTCATCTGTCTTGTTAGGTCAAGCGCGCAATCAAAACCTGGCAAGACTCCTTCATACGTTTGAAGCCGAGGGTCATCGGCACCTGTTGTCACTCGTGGGTCAATCGACTGATCCGTGTATCCGAACAAAGTTGGTGTGTATCCGGCGCGTCGTGCCGCAAGTGCAATGTTGTCAAACCCATCATCAAGTGGTGTTCCATTTGTGACAACTCGATGATTCATTTGATACATGCCGGTGTACAGCGAAGCGCGGCCTGGTGCACACGGCGATGCCTGACTGTAGTGACGTGACAACCGAACGCCACGTTCACAGAGACGGTCAAGGTTGGGTGTCTTCACAATTGGGTGACCAGCAATTGATAAACAATCACCGCGAAATTGATCAAGCGTGATGAGAAGAACATTCATAGCCATAGAGACCTACTTATTCCCTGGACGAACGCCAGTTGAGAGGAATGTACGAATTTGACGGATTGCAGTGGGGTCTTGGGCGAGAAACATATGTCCACCTTCATACAACGACATCGTCGCATCAGGAATACGTTCGACAATGGCCTCAGAGTTAACAGGCGGTGCAATTCCATCAAACTTTCCGGCTGTAACAAATGTCCGACAAGTAATCAGGTGCAAACGATTCGCAACATCGTGTCCAGCACGAGTAGCAAGTTGTAAACGTTCTCCACGAATCACTTCAGCGGACTTCGTGATCGACGCTTGTGCGTTTCGCATATTCATCATCTGTGCATCAGCAGGGTGAGATGCCAACCATTCAGGAGTAAAGCGAGTATCACTTAAGTTCAACATTTTGGAAGCGCGCTCATCTGCAGACAGTGCACCTAATTCATGCAATGGATACGACGATCCGGCAACTCCACCAGCTGAGGTGCACAATAAAGCCAATCTTTCAACGGACTCGGGAAATGTCACTGCAAATTCCTGTGCAACCATTCCGCCAAAACTGATACCGATAACAGCGCATGTCTTCCACCCCACATGATCAAGAAGCGCTGCCGCATCTGATGCGTATTGCGCCATGGTGTACGGGCCTTCAGGTGTGGAAGTGAGCCCAAGACCACGTTGGTCGTGGGCAAGCACTTCACACTCTTTCGAAAGCGACTGTATGAGAAGTTCTGTCGACTGCAATGTTGCGCCAGACCCATTGAAAAACAACACTCGAGGACCAGCGCCGGAGATCTGATAGTTGATTGAGATGTCGTGCAAACCAAACATTGGCATGTGGCAAGTCTCGCATTCGTGGGGGGTATCCACCATTCTTGGGCCATTTCACACCAACATGAACATTCGTGCATACGTTTGTAGATGGAGTGAGACGATCACTCGCCGAACATCCCGAATCACTGACGTGGCGCCGCGTCACGATGCCTGGCCTCGATGTTGCATGGGTGGGCATGAACGTTCCCGTCATTGACACGGGTGGTCGTCCATGGGTATGGGAAGTTGTGACACCTACTCAATACAATGCTTCAACTCGTATGCAAGAAGACCCAATGGTGCTGCCCGTCGCTCATGACACCGTGGTTGCTGAGGTGAATCATCGCGATCATTCGGGGCCAATCATGCGGATGCAGGTCCCCGTCACCCACGCCCCCGATGCCATCAGCCTTCCCGCCGAGCCAGCAGGACCATGGTCTGTCCGCCTCGAAACGGGCTGGACTATCCAGGCTCTCGGCTCGGCCGCCCAGTGCTGGATTGACCGAGAATCTCCGGGAACTGCTCGTCTCGATACCCCCGAACCTCCACTTCCCGCCCACCAGCGCTACCAGTTGCACCCCGCTATCAACTTCGAGTCTTCCGCCTTTGACCGTTTGCTTACACTCGATCCTGATGATGCGGCCACCGTTACTTCCCTCCTGTCGCTCGTTCACGATGCACTCACGCCATATCGCTAGTTCTCTCTGTCGTAATTCGAGCCGACAATGATTACGACATACGCCCTGTCACTTGCCACGCGTAACTGCAGTAGTTCACAGCGCATGGCGCTCATTGATGTCGTTGATGATTGGCTCGTTGCTCACTACCCCATCGATTCATATGCGCCCGGCACAACCGTACGTACGCGCCATTCATCTGATGACCCAGTCTTTCGTCTCACTATTACTGAAAGTGCGCCCGGGAGTACACACGTTGAAACTCTGACAATCAGTGTTGTCTTGTTGGAAGATGTACTGACGTTCGATGTACGAATTGTGTCAACGCCCAGTACAGCCAAAGTTGTACCGTACACGCCCCCATTATTGCCACCACGCATTGTGCATTTAGTCCGCACTGCATTACATACTGTTCCCTCCGAAGATGCCAACAGGTACATCACTGATGCTGCAACAATTGTTGATACCGAACTAGGTGGACAAGAAGTTGCCGCATTTATTCTTGCTCCTGGTCGCAGACTCCCAGCAATAGTTGAAATCATTGATTACGAACGCCACACACAACCGCTTGTTGCAGTTGGTGCAGGACCACTTGTTGGGCTGGCTCATGTTTTTCAAATCACGAATGCAACGGCACTCAAGGGATTCACGGAGTTTGCTGGCTACTCGCTGATTGGTCCCGGTTACATCATTGTTCAGTGGGCGGGAAACACTGAACCAGACATCACACGACGACGGGAGTTACCCGCTGCCTATGAACCGCGTGAGCGACATCGAATTGTTCGACTCGTGATTGATACTGCTGCCAGATCTGTCGCAGCTCCTCGTGTTCCACCACCACCACGACGCGACATTGACATCATTGATATTCCCATTCGTGAACAACCCGATGAAGAAATCGAAATTGAAGAACGGGCTCTGCACATCGAACAACTTGAAGCCTCAGTAGACGAACTTGAAGCTGCACTTGCTGATGCAGATCGATTGTTATCAGAACAACGCACACAGTTGGAACGAAAAGGTGGCCAACTCGATGAATTGATTCTTCGCAATGTTTCGCTTGAAACTCAAGCCGGAAATACAGCTCAGGTTCGTGCTGTGCCGTCAATGACCGAGGCGCTGCGTCTTGCGCGTCTGCATTGCCCATTCCTTGTGTTTCACGACAGAGCGATCGAATCGGGGGAAGGTCTTGAAGGGCCAGAGCCAGTCAGCGTGTTACAAGACTTAGTACGCCTAAACGAAGTGGCGCGAGCATGGATGTCAGGTGAAATCACGGGTGTCAGTATCAAATTGGCTTGTCGCCAAATGGGACTCGACTTCGTGCCGGCTATTTCAGTAACAGCCCGTCAGAAATATGAAGAGGACTACCTGATTGATTGGCGTGGCCACGCCGTTCGCGCAGAAGCGCATCTTCGCCGTGGCCGCAAGACTCATTTAGTCCGCATCCACCTATATTTTGATGACGAGACTCAACAGGTTGTCGTTGCCTATATTGGAAGACATTTGCGAGATAAGGGCAGTGCTTCATAGGTAATACGCATAACCTATGTTCGCATGACACGCCGCCTATTTCTCCGTGTCATTGCCAGTCTCGCTGCAGTGTTTCTGTTAGTTGTTGCCATCTCGATCACACAGTACGTTCGTGCTCACCCCCGTGATCCACTGCAACAAAATCTTGCATCGTGGGCACGTGAGAACAAGATGGGTGCAGTTGTTGACAAATTAGAGGTATGGCTCCACAATGACCCACCAGCAGTTGCGCCAGCAGACTCGCTCGCTCTTGCAATCACACCCGTAACTGATGCAACGGCACGAACATCAACAACGTTGGTGGTTTCGCCGAGCCAGTCGTCTACTTCGACATCTGTTCCAGACCTCATCACTCCACTAATAATTCGACCAACTGTTGCAATTTCGTCGTGCCCAATTGATCCCACCACCGCAACAGTGGTTACCTCAACTACTACAACCACGTCCACCACTACAACGCTCCCCATCCCTGGGACATCTACGACAACAACGACAACAACTATTCCCGCCAAGCCAGCAGATATCCCCTCACAACTTCTTCCAGCGTTACCTAGCGAAGGAACATGGCAAGCCATCATGCGTGTTCGTACAAAACCAATTGTGTATGCCACTTCAATTCGA
Source organism: Ilumatobacteraceae bacterium (assembly GCA_009694565.1). Lineage (GTDB taxonomy): Bacteria > Actinomycetota > Acidimicrobiia > Acidimicrobiales > Ilumatobacteraceae > UBA2093. Next base: position 25,222 of record SHUR01000009.1, read on the forward strand.
CCACTGTGGTGCTTTGGTTCCGTTGTTGCCACAATGGCCACCTTTGACCCAACCCGAGTTCACACCGCAATGTTTAATGGCACCGAGATGCCAGGTGGCAAAGGTTGGAAGAACAGTTCAAAGATTCATGGCACTGCATTGCGATCATTGATCGCCAGTTTTAATGGTGGGTTCCGCTTTGAACATCAACCAGGTGGTTATGTAACCGAGGGCAAAACTGTGCGCAAGATGCGCAAAGGGTATGCCACTCTTGCAATTTCTCAGGACGGAACAAGCACGGTTGGCGTATGGGGAGAAACAATTACCGACGAAGGTTCTTGGACCTCATTGCGTCAAAACTTGCCGCCGCTCGTACACAACGGAAAATCGGTCTACGCCAATTACCCCAAAGTTGATTGGGGTCAAGATTTCGATAACAAGGTGTACAACTTTCGTTCGGCCGTATGTCTTCGCACAGATGGTCTCATGATGTTTGTCGCAGTCGGCAAAGTAAACATCGGTATGTTGGCGGACACGCTTGTTGTACTCGGTTGCAAGATAGGCATGGAACTAGACATCAATGGTCAGTGGCCATATTTTGCTGTCTATAGCGATTTCGGGAAGGCAACCCGATGGGGTGAAGTTATTGACAATCGAATGGGCGATCCGAATCGTCACCTCAATGGTTCCACTAAAGAATTCTTTGCACTCTTTGACCCAGACACATTGCCAGCAGGCGCTGTCAAGTAGGCATTGGATATTTGAATACAATGTCAGGTAAGCACGAAGGACAACTCACATGATCGACGATGACAAACCCGAACAAAAAATTGATCAAGGTGCTGGTCTGGGCACCGTGGCCGCCAGCGCCGGCGCTCTCATCATTGCTGCCCTCATTGCTGCAAATACCACGCGCATTGATATCAACTTTGTGGTCTACAAAGCTCACAGTGTTCCTCTGTGGTGGTACACCGTCATAATCGTTGGTTTCACCATCATCACCGACCGTGTATTGCGATTCGTTATGCGTCGCCGCAAGGCACGCAAGAATAAAAAACGAGCGCTAGCTGACTAGATGATACGAGCCCAGCAGTCGAGGTTCTCCACCATCATCCGCTGCAACCACGCCATCATCGACCAATTTACGTAGATGAGACCACACACTACGTCGTGCCGGCCGATGCAGTTTTTTATCAATCGCTGCGTACAACACTTTAACAATTCCTGGAATGGTGTTATTGCCGTTTGCAATCTGCACAACTATTTGTCGTTCACGTTCCAAGCGATGTTCGTGATACGCCACCAAGAATGGTTGCGGATCTGTGACTGGACCACCATGCGTTGGCCACAAAATAAGGTCATCGCGAGCAATGACCTTACGCATTGAATCCATGTACTGGCGCATGTCTCCATCGGGTGGGGACACGATGGTGGTTGACCAACCCATCACATGGTCGCCCGTGAACAACGCACCTTCCATGTCCATCGAAACGCATAGATGATTTGATGTGTGGCCTGGAGTGGCAACCGCAGTAAGTGCGAACTCTTTCGTCGCCAGAAATTTCTCACCGTCCACAACTGCTACATCAGGGGAAAAAGCGAGATCGGTCGTTTCCTTTTCTTCATCAGATTTAACAGCATCTGCCGGGTCGTCTTCAGAAGCATCATGATCATCCTCTTCAACGAAACCTTCATACACACGATGTGGACCAATGGCATAACGAGTAGCACCTGTTTCTCCATAAAGCCATTCGGTTAATGGAGAATGGTCTGAATGGCAATGCGTTACAACAATTCCCACAACATTCCTGCCGTCTAGTGCAGCACGCAATGCATCACGATGACTATCAATCTTCGGACCTGGGTCAATTACAACAACATCATTGGTGCCCAAAATGTACGTTCCTGTTCCGTGGTAACTGAACTTTGAAGGATTCTTTGCAATCACTCTCTGAATCAGTGGCGACACCTGAGTGATCTCTGCATATGGTGCATCATCTATGCGAGGGACAAACGGAATAGCCATGTTCAGTCAAACCCAATCGCTCGTACTGAACCAACCGGTTTCCCATGCCCACGCACTATTTCGACAATGCTGTTGTCCACACCTGTGACATCTACTCTTAATTTTTGCAATGCTGCAAGAAGCACAGTGGGAGTTCCGCGTCCGTGCCCGTCTGACAATTTCAATGCAACTGCGCGACCATCTGGCAATGCAGCTGCATACACCGCATCAGCGCCATCTTTTGCAAACAAGCCATCAATGCCCAAAACAATAGTGGTGACATCGCGACCCTTGCCGCCCACCATGTAGGGAAACTGTGACATCGCTCTATATATCTGGGTACCGGAATCACCAGCAGCACCTGTAGCCATTGCGCGCATTGCATGAGCAAGCCCGACAAGTTCAACAACATGGGCTGGTGCACCACATCCGTCAATTCCAATAGCAAAAGCGTCTCGACCAGTCACATCAGCAATGGTGCAAGTAATTGCTCGTTGCAATGGATGATCTTGTTCAAGGTAATTGTCTATTGGCCAGCCATTGATGACGCACGTTGCCACCATGCCAGAATGCTTTCCACTACATCCCATCTGCAGTGCAGATTTTGGAAGACTGGCGCGAATTGCATCATGAGCAGAATGAATATGCATGGGGTAATCATGCGTGTTCCCTAGTGCACTTTCATCAAGTCCAAACTCAGCCAAGATTGCAAGTGCAGTCTGTTGGTGAATCCGTTCACCATTGTGACTGGAACACACCAGAGCCAATTTTTCTGCTGGAAGAGACAACCCGGCACGCACCATGGCAAGGGCCTGTATAGGTTTCGTGGACGAGCGTGGGAATATTTGTATTTGAGGATCTCCCAGTGAAAACTCAATATCGCCTGCCGTATTAAGGCATACAACTGCTCCAAAGTGAACACTCTCGTCAACACCGCTACGGGATACGACTGCGACTGGCACAAACTGCGAAGGTAAAACACCCGTCACGCTGACGGTGGCTTTCGAGAACGTCGCTTAGCACGAGGTGGTTTTGTGGCTTGTACGAATGTCAATGGATCATCAATCACTTCATGACGGGTGCCCCATGACGACGCAAGCGCCTGACCCATTGCAACGGCAGGTAACGCGAGAATGGCACCGACTGGTCCGAGAACAGCTCCACCGACAAGCGCGCCACCAAATGCCAAAGCCGGATGTAATTCCAACGTGCGCGCGGTCACCTTTGGCGCGAATAAGTAATTCTCCAACTGTTGATACACCGCAATAAATCCGACCACAATCAAAGCCTTAATTGGCGACTCAACAAAGGTCAATACCAATGGCAACACTCCTGCAATGTACGTACCGATAACGGGCAAGAACTGCGAAACTAAACCAACCCACAAAGCCATAGCTATCGGTGCGGGGATTCCAATGGCTTGAAATGCAATCCAGTGAAAGAATGATGAAATAACTGCCAACAGAGCACGAGAGTACAGATACCCACCGGTCTTGGTAATTGCCAACTCCCATGCATTCAAAACTTGTCTTTGTCTGTCGGGGCGCAATCGAGAACAAATCGACCGACGCAATCGTGGCCCATCAGCAACCAAGTAATACGAGAACAGCAGCACAGTAAACATCTGAAAGAGCACACCAAGTGCTTGTACTGAAAGGTTAAAAACCTTGTCTTGCTGAGAATCAATGAAATTTTGAACTGGTCCAGTTGGATCACTGATTCTCTCGTTCACCGAGGCGGCATCAATTTGGGAACCAAATGTGTCATTCAAGATTTTGACTGTGTCGTTCACATACTGTTCGCTGTTCGACAAGACGTCAGCTACTTGCTGACCAACGATGGTGCCTACAGCACCAACAAACGTGAACACAATGACGAGCAGTCCCAACAACAACATTCCTGTTGATGCTCGACGACCTCTTCCTTTGGCAACAAGTTTGTTCACAGCTGGCTCGAGCGCCAAGGCGATGAACAACGACACCAACATAAGAATGAGGAAGTTGTTCAACCGATGAAATGTGAACCGCAGAACAAGGGTCCCAATAAACCCCATCCAAAAAATCACTACTGCGCGCGGTACCCACCGTGGCATCCGTGAAGATTGGGTTGATGGGACTGGTGCATCGCTCACGTGGCAAAGCGTATAGGACCCCATCCTGTGACGCATTCGCCGTGTAATTCCTCAGTGCGGATGGCACGATAGAGGCATGCCCGCAATCCCCGCCGCCATCTCTGACCGAATTGAATCAGTTCGCTTGGCAATTGCGGGCGCCCTTCGGGACCGTGTGATTGGCGACAATGCCGAGGAAAAGCGCGACGCCATCATGAACGCAACGGGTCCGCGATGGTTTCCAGAAACATCTCCCCTCTTCATCGTGCATTCGGACGCTTCGATGTTCATTGGCGGCATGCGAGCTCTTCTGTTTCAATCTCTTCACCCGTTGGCAATGGCCGGTGTTGCTCAACATTCCGATTATCGCGGAGACCCGTGGGGACGTTTGCAACGCACTGCTGATTTCGTAGCAGCAACATCTTTCGCTCCCGCTGACGTTGCGCAACGCGCAGTCGACATCGTGGTGAACGTTCACAAGCGAGTCAAAGGAACTGCAAGCGATGGTCGTGAGTACTCTGCTTCAGACCCGCACCTCCTGCGTTGGGTGCATGTTGCTGAAGTCGACAGCTTTATGCGTGCGCATCAGGCATACGGTGCCACACCGTTAGATACCGCGGGGTACGACGCATACGTCGCAGACATGGCCATCATCGCGCGCAAATTAGGCGTGCCGGCACCACCAACATCGGTGCAAGGACTAAAAGATCAGATCAAACAGTTTCGACCAGAACTACGCGGCACTACAGAATCACGCGACGCTGC
>SHUR01000093.1 GCA_009694565.1 Ilumatobacteraceae bacterium
CTCTTTGCACACTTCCAAGTGCCAAAGATGTATCAACATCGGGTTCTCTTCTGGGGTATTTTTGGGGCTCTTGCCATGCGCGTCGGATTCATTTTCGCCGGAGTGGCCATCATCAATACATTCAAGGTCACTTTGATTCTGTTCGGCCTTTTCCTTCTGTATTCGGGTATCAAATTGCTGCAGAGCCATGACGACGGTTTTGACCCTTCAAAGAGCAAGGCAATGAAGATATTTCATCGGTTTGTACCATCTACGGACAAGTTGGACGGGCAAAAGTTGTTTACAAAAGAAAATGGCAAGCGCTTGGCGACTCCACTTCTCGCAGTCTTGGTTCTTGTTGAGATCACTGATGTGATTTTTGCAGTTGACTCCGTGCCAGCCGTTCTAGCCGTGACTAACGAGCAATACATTGCTTTTGCGTCAAATGCCTTCGCAATTTTGGGACTACGAGCTCTGTATTTCCTTCTGGCTGATATGAGAGACCGCTTCCAGTACCTGCAGACTGGTCTTGGGGTCATCTTGGCGTTTGTCGGTGTCAAGATGGTTTTGTCGTATTGGTGGCATATGCCCATCGCGGCGTCGTTGTCAGTTATCGCCATAATTCTTGTGGTCTCGATTGTCGCTTCACTTCGATCCACACCAACTGCACAGTCGTAGGTCCTCTCACGGGGCACTAATGTCATGGCATGGGCATTGCTGAGGACGACATTCAAAAGGTCAGGTCCTCTGTCACTTTGTCCGATGTAGTGTCGCCATATTCCCAACTACGCCGCACTGGCCGCAGCCAAGTCGGACTCTGTCCATTTCATTCGGAGCGTTCACCTTCATTTAGTGTCAACGACGAAACCGGCAGGTACATGTGCTTTGGATGTGGAGCCAAGGGCGATGTCTTCACGTTCGTTCAGCAGATGGAACATCTGGATTTCGTTGGTTCTGTAGAACGCATTGCGAGCAAAGCTGGAATCGAACTTCATTACACATCGGGCGCTGGAAATGGTGAACGTAAACATCGCAAGGATCTGCAAGCTCTGATGGAACGGGCAGTTGACTGGTATCACACACGGCTTCTTGAATCACCTGATGCTCGCGCAGCTCGCGAATACTTGCGCGATCGCGGTCTGGCCGGAGACGTGGCGCGGTCATTTCGTCTTGGTTGGGCTCCTGATGAATGGGATGCTCTTAGTTCGTCGCTCGGTGCAACACCGGCCATGTTGGCTGAAGTAGGTCTTGGGTTCGTAAACAAAGCTGGTCGATTGCAGGATTCCTTCCGCGCACGAGTCATGTTTCCCATCTTTGATGAAAATGGCGCAGCGGTCGCCTTTGGTGGTCGCATTCTTCCTGGTTCGACAGACCCGGCCAAGTACAAGAACTCCACCGAAACACCGGTGTATGTGAAGTCGCGCACGCTCTATGGCCTGAACTGGGCAAAAGGCAACGTAGTGAAAGAGGACCGCGTCATTGTGTGCGAGGGGTATACCGACGTCATCGGGTTCCATCGCAGTGGGCTCGCAACTGCTGTTGCAACGTGCGGTACAGCATTAACTGAAGATCATGTGAAACTTATGAAGCGATACGCACGCAATGTTGTTTTGGCATTTGATGCTGATGCGGCAGGCCAAGGTGCAACCGACAAGTTCTATGCGTGGGAAAAGAAATATGACATCTCGGTATCAGTCGCTCAGTTTCCAGCAGGCAAAGACCCAGGCGAGCTTGCAAGTTCAGACCCCGAAGCATTGACTCGTGCGATTAACGACGCAATGCCGTTTCTTGGTTTCCGCTTGAAGAGATTGTTTGACGCCCATCCGTTGCGTTCGCCCGAATCGCGCGCGCGGCTTGCTGGCAAAGCAATGGAACTGGTGAATGAACATCCCGATTCAAACGTGCGTCGGTTGTATGCGGGCCAGGTGGCAAGCCATACCGGTGTTTCGGCAGCTGATTTAGTGAAGGTGGCAGACAGGGGAGGCTCAGCGCGCGTGGTCATTGCGCTTCCTGTGCAGCAAGCAACAGAAGGTGCTGGTTTTGTTGCGCTCTCGTTACTCATTCATGAGTGGGACACCATTGCACCCTGGCTCATTGAAGAGTTGTTTCCAGATGATGCATCGCGCGAGGCATTTCGCGCTATTGCCTCAGCAGACGGCGACGTGCACGTTGCATTGCAGTCGGTGCAGCCCGATGCTGCCGACATCATTGAGCGGGCAGCGGTGTATGACATCGATGCAGACCCGCTTGTTGAGTCGCGTGCCCTGATTGCAGCGGCTGTTCGCCGAGAATTGTCTCGTCGTCGTACTGGCTCAGACCTTGAACAGATTCAAAATGACCGAATGGTCCGCATTGCTCTGGAGGACCTGAATAAACACGACAAAGCATCTCCCGCTGCGGTGATCTTGTTGCAGTGGTTATCCCAGGTGGCTGAGGCCACAATATGACCCGCAAGGTGACTGTAGGGATACCGCATCCTTTAGTCGATGCAGCTGAGTGGGCCACTTTGCTTGCCTCGCGCTCAGATGACGGGCTGGTTGACCCGAATACCGTCGCCCATGTTTTTAGAAATGTGGAACTGAACCCAGAGATGATTCGTCATATCGAATCAGTGTTACTAGAAGCCAAAATCTCCATCGCCAAAATTGAACCTGATGTCTCCGGTGAAATTGAAATACCCGTGTTACCCCCACTGAAGTCGTTGCCTGCCGCAGTTGTGGCGCCTCGTGCGCTGTCTGGGGATGCCGGTGATGCAGTGCGAATGTATCTCGGTGAAATTGGCCAGGTGGCGTTGCTGTCTGCCGATGACGAAAAGAGATTAGGTCGCGCTATTCGCACGATGCAGGAAGCAAAAGCTCGTTCTACAGAGGGAGTCCTAACTGTAACGCAGCGTCGAGAACTCAGAAATCTCATGCGCGAAGGTGAAGAGGCGTTTGAACATTTGATTACGGCAAACTTGCGTCTTGTTGTTTCCATCGCTCGCAAGTATGACGGCCGCGAACTGCAACTTCTGGACCTTATTCAAGAGGGCAATATTGGCCTGATGCGTGCGGCGGAGAAGTACGACTGGGAAAAAGGCTTTAAGTTTTCTACATATGCCACCTGGTGGATTCGTCAAGCAATGATGCGTGCCATGGCAGATCAAGGTCGCACCATTCGCGTGCCTAGCCATGTGGTGGAAATGCTGAATCGCATCACCAAGGCTGATAGGGAACTCAATGTCGAGTTGAAGCGCGAGCCGACGTATGAAGAACTCGCACAACGCACGTTGATACCAGCCGAAAAAATTAAGGAACTGAAACAGATTTCATCGGTCACAATCAGTCTCGACGAACCGGTCAGTAGCGATGAAGATTCAACAACGTGGGGCGACAAGTTTGGTGGTGACACCACAGATTCGCCTGCAGATGTGGTGCAACGTCGGGAACTGGTCGACGCAGTCTCTCTTGAACTTGACCATTTGCCTGACCGTGATCGTCGCATCATTGACAAACGCTTTGGAATCTCAAGTGGAGAACCGCAAACACTTGATGACGTGGCTAAGCAGGAGGGTGTCACTCGTGAACGAATCCGCCAGATTGAACAAAAGACCCTTGCCCGCCTTCGTCATCCAAATAACAGCCAGCGATTACGCAGTTACCTCGAATCTGACTAGGGCTATGGCCTTGGGCACCTGGTGCCCTCGCTGATAGCCTGTGAGTTCCCTTCCGGGGTAGCTCAGTTGGCAGAGCAACGGACTGTTAATCCGTTTGTCGTGGGTTCGAGCCCCACCCCCGGAGCCAGTCGCACCTCTCATCTCGGTCGACTCTCGGGCCCATAGCTCAGTTGGTTAGAGCAGGGGACTCATAATCCCTTGGTCGCAGGTTCGAGTCCTGCTGGGCCCACAAGGGGTGGTGACGTGCATTATTTATGCACTGCACTACACCAGAAACAGGGGTGTAGGACTACGTCGCTATCTAAGTCTTTAGAGCCCTTTCGGAGACTCTGACGGCACCCTTGTCAACAACCACGTTTTTGACATTTGCTGAGCAGACTCACGCGGTTAATCATGGGTGAATAGAAATACTTTGTGGGTCAGGGTACAAACATAAAAAAACCGGCAAATCTTGATAAAGGGCCATGGCCGATCCACCCATATCGCTGCACTTTGAAAAACCTAAAAATCAAAAGATAAATAGATGAATAATTAAAAAGCCCGAACTGGACGAACATAGTCGGCGCCGTACTTGTAATAATCGTACTGGAGGCCATCGATGAAGGACTGGAACAACGTAACTTCCGCACCGACTTCAGACGAGGACCAGTAGGCATTGTCCACAAACCCTGACCCACTTGCGCCGGTGCCAGTATTGATGATTCCACCAGTGCAAGCTACTTCGACATCTTGCGCCACCCCACGATTCCATTGGCAAAGTAAATTCAGCTCAGCTGTTGTTGGCAAGTACCAATCAGTCTTAGCGTTGTTTGTGTAAGCACGCGCGGCCCCGGCTGCAGTGGTGGTGTCATTACCTTGGGCAACTATGAGGTCAGAGTTTTTATAGCCAAGGCCAATTCCCAATGCATTGTTATAGATAGAGAGATCATTTGCAATACCAGAAACATCATTTGCAATACCAGAAACATCTGCAGCTTGATTGGCGCTTACTGCCCAGATTAAGCCAGCAGTTTCGGCAGTTGCGTTCCACCCGCTTGGGGCAACTTCCAGGTATTCACACTTTCCACCAGTTGGGCTACCTGTTGCTGAGTAACTTGCGCCGCAACTAAAGCCTGCGTTATCTACGTAGTAAATAATTCCCCCACCAGGGCCAGCATCGCCCACTGCGTAAGTAGGTGTTGGAGTAGGTGTTGCAGTAGTTTCACTCGCGGCTGGGTCAGCAGTAGTTACACCGCCACACGCTGAAAATAAAAACACTCCAGCAATGAAAATGGTTGCGTATGAAGCTTTTTTAACAGACATGGGTCTCCGTGATAGGTGGCTCTTCGAAAGATTCGAAAGACAAGCAAAGCATGCCATACAAATTTTTTATTTTTGCGAATATTGCACATTTGGTTCGAGTCCTGCTGGGCCCACCATTAGCTAGTTCGTATTAGCGGATGTCACCAATCCAAAAGGGAACGCGTTCTAGCAAGTTCAAACTCACATTCCGGCACGTATCAAGAACAGCGCACACGGGATCATTGTCGCCTTTGTAGACATTTGCCAAAGACACAGGTACCCGGCTCACCACGGTGAGGCTTCGCTCCGGTGCATCAGTGACCTGATGAAATGAATCGATTGCAGATACTTCGAGAGGTAGTTCCACGCCACCGAGTCCGGCTACTTCAGTGGCAAGCACCAGTAAGTCGGGAGGGTGCACGAGTGGCGGAAATGCCCATGTGAACACAAGTGGGAAAGTAAAGCCCTCTGGGGGGGTCATCGTCTGGGTGAAGGTCTACTTCCCAGAGTTGAC
>SHUR01000094.1 GCA_009694565.1 Ilumatobacteraceae bacterium
GAAGACTCGTGGGTATCGCCCATCGAAAACCCTCATCACGATTTCGAGATTGCAGCACTTTCAATAGTTGGTTCACCATTCAGTGAGGACATACTCGCTGCATTGGTAGCCGGACTCAGTCCCACGGAATTCGAAGAGTTTCAGAATAGTGAAAGACTCCCCGACCTTTGTTGGCCCCTTTCCATCGAAGTTGCCGATGACGGACACAACGTGAACGTATGGGTGGCCAAGCGTTTTCGTGCCGGAGATTCACAATCACCTGATTTTCACCAAGCGATGACTGATTTCGTCAACCTGGCTGAAACCGTAAGAACAGCTTGTTCGTCATAGCAGCCACAACTGTGGCGTGTAATTAGTTACTTCGCTTGCGCGGCCACGAAGGCTTCAACTGTTGCCAAGTCATTGGGTAACTGCACCGTGAACTCAGGCAAGTCGAATAAGTTCGACAAGTGTTCTGGCAAGCCGGGACGCACGCCAGTTGCACGTTCCACTGCATCAGGGAACTTTGCCGGGTGAGCCGTAGCCATTGTGAGCATCGGAATGCCTTCTTCGGCAAAATCGCGTGCAACTTTCACACCGACTGCCGTATGCGGATCAATCAACATGTCGAAGTCTTCATAGACGGAACGAATCGTTGCAAGAGTGTCGTGGTCCGTTGCGCGTGATGCACGGAACGTTGGTGCAACCCATTTTTCAAATTGATCTGGCTGAACAGATAAACCCTTGTCACGAAAACAAGTGAGTTGTTCGGTAGTCATTGCCCCGTCGCGATCATTCATCTCAAACAACAAACGTTCAAAGTTAGATGACACCTGAATATCCATGCTTGGGCTCAGAGTTGGGCGCACACCCGTAATAGCCATTGCGTGCGACTCAAAAAAGCGAGTGAGAATATCGTTCTCGTTCGAAGCAACGATGAGTCGGCGAATCGGCGCGCCCATTTGCTTTGCGATCCAACCGCTCAGAGCATTGCCGAAGTTGCCTGTTGGCACCGTGACATCAATCGGTCTGCTCATTTTGCGCGTGGCTTCGAAGTAATACACGACTTGAGCCATCACACGAGCCCAGTTGATGCTGTTAACTGCCGAAAGATTGTGCTTTTCACGGAAAGGCGCGTCGTTAAACATGGCCTTCACCAAATCTTGGCAATCGTCAAACGTTCCATCAATGGCAACAGTGCGCACATTGGGCGAATCAACAGTGGTCATCTGCTTGCGTTGCACGTCACTCACCCGACCATGCGGATACAAAATTATGATGTTGATATGGGCGCAATTCTTTACACCATCAATTGCTGCGCTTCCGGTGTCTCCACTAGTGGCGCCCACAATGGTGACCTTCTCATTGCGCTGCGTGAGTATGTGATCAAACAATTGACCGAGTAACTGCAATGCAACATCTTTGAACGCAAGTGTTGGACCATGAAACAGTTCCATGAGGTGATGACCTGCCTCAAGCGGAACAATGGGCACTACATCAGTGTGACGAAATGTGGAATACGCGGTATTGCACAGACGCAACATTGTGGCGTTGTCAATATCAGCTCCGACATACGGAACAAAAACTGATGCTGCTAGTTCTGCATAGGATCCCGATGTCGCAACCCCAAGTGTTGGCCACGTTTCAGGAACATACAAGCCGCCATCGTTGGCTAGACCAGCAAGAACAACATCAGCAAAACCTAAAACAGGTGCCGCACCACGCGTGGAAACGTACTTCATGAAAACTATTCGCCAATAACGCGAATCAGGCCTGAGGCACGTCGCACGGCTGGTGACTTACGAAACTCGCTGACACAGGCTTGGACATCACACTCTTTAGCGCGGTGGGTAATGAAGACCAGACGAGCATCATCTCCCATTCCTTCCTGTTCAGCTGCACGAATGCTGACACCGTGACTTGCAAAGACGCCGGTGATGGCATGCAAGACACCCGGTTTGTCTTCGACATCAAGACCAATAAGGTATTGCGACGAGGTTTCATCAATCGGCAAGACAGGTACGCGGGCAAACGTACCGATAGTGCCGTGAGTTCCTTTACGAAGATTGACCGCTGCATCAATGACGTCGCCAAGGACTGCAGAAGCTGTTGGAGCACCACCAGCTCCGCGACCATAAAACATGAGCGAGCCAACTGCATCGCCTTCAACGAAAACCGCGTTATAAGAATCACGCACGCTGGCAAGCGGATGCGTAAGAGGGACCATTGCAGGGTGCACGCGCACAGCAACTGGGTCTGATTGATTTTCTTGCTCAGCGATAGCAAGTAACTTCACTACGTAACCGAGTCGCTTCGCAATGGCAATATCTGCAGCGGTAATACCACTAATTCCTTCGTGATACACGTCGCCAGCAACTATGCGCGCACCAAAGGCAATGCTGGCAATAATTGCTGCTTTAGCTCCGGCATCGAAACCTTCAACATCTGCAGTTGGGTCGCGTTCGGCAAAACCTAAACGTTGTGCTTCGCTGAGTGCTGCTGAATAGTCAGCACCCTCTTCTGCCATCTTCGTGAGAATAAAATTAGTTGTGCCATTGACGATTCCCATTACACGAGTAATAGGTTCACCGCGCAATGATTCACGCAATGCGCGGATAAGAGGAATACCACCAGCAACTGCAGCTTCAAATAACAGGTCAACACCTGCAGCATCAGATTGTGCCCACAGTTCATGACCCACATTTGCGAGCAATTCCTTATTGGCCGTCACAACAGGCTTGCCATTTGTCAGTGCAGCAGAGATCAGTTCGCGTGCCGGTTCAATACCACCGATCACTTCAACAATGAGATCTATCGATGGGTCAGCAACAACTGCATGCGCATCGCGTGTGAGTACCCCATCTGAAAGAGAAACCAAACGCTCACGGCTGATATTGCGCACAGCAACATTTGCCACTTGTAAACGCACTCCGGTACGAGCCTCAATGATGTCGGCCTGGCGTTCGACCAGTTGCACGAAGGCAGCACCGACATTGCCGCAGCCAAGGACTCCGATTCGAACGATTGATTGAGGCGCGGGGGCTTTTGCCATAGGTACCAAGCCTACGGCTACGGCCACCGCCCTGAAAGGGACATTTAGAAAGCCCTAGAGACGCACGGCTGATACTGCAATTCGTATCGGGCTACCAGTTGTCGGAGTTACCGTCTCCGCCACTATCGGAGTCACCAATGTCCGAGGCGTAATCATTCTCGGCCATATCGTCCATTTCATCGGTCTCTATTACATCATCTCCGCCGAGACCGTCGAGGAAGTCATCATCAATGAGGTCAACCATCTCGCGATAGGTAATGCCACAATTGGTGCACCGAATATCGTCACCGAATCCAATGACGGGTGCTTCACATTCTGGACAAAACTCAATATCGCTCATATAACCCTCTCAGTTAGTACTGACCGTACGGAGGGGGTGTGGCAGATGAGTTACAGGTCGAGGCGAACGAGATCGTCGTAGGTTTCACGACGTACGACGAGTCGCGACTCGCCCGCAGAAACAAATACCACGGCTGGTCGCATGACTTTGTTGTAATTGCTCGCCATTGAGTACCCATAGGCACCCGTCACCGGCATCACTAGCAAATCGCCGACAGAAACATTTGGGGCAACTGCAGCTGATTCAACAAGAATGTCGCCACTTTCACAATGCTTCCCGACGATGCGGGCACTCTCTGAGCGGTCTGCCGACATGCGTGCAGGGTCAAAGGCTTCATACCCACTGCCGTAGAGAACTGGCCGTGGGTTGTCGCTCATTCCGCCATCAACCGAAATGTATGTCCGAATTCCGTCAACGGGCTTCACGGTGCCAACGGTGTACACAGTGACGCCCGCCGATGCCACAATGCTGCGGCCCGGTTCAACAGAGACATTCGAACCAGCAGGCAGCGATTGCGTTGCTCGTTGCAAGACTTCTGCCCATTGTTCAATTGTGGGGGCTTCTTCGTTTTCTGTGTACGCAACACCAAGGCCGCCACCCAATGTGAGTTCTGGCAAGTTCAAGGTTGAGAATAAATCAACCATTACTTTGCTGGCCTCAGCGAAGTTGTCAACCGCGAACACGTTGGAGCCGATGTGACAATGAATACCGATTAGGTCTACTGCAGTTGATGATTGTGCTCGCGCAATCGCTTTGTGCGCATCACCATTATTTAAATTGAAACCAAACTTTGAATCGTCTTGACCCGTGGAGACATATTCGTGCGTATGCACATGCACGCCTGGGGTAATGCGCAATTGAACACGCGCAACGGGCAAGCCCTCTGCATGTAATTTTTCAATTCGGTCTAGCTCATCAAAACTGTCAACCACGATGTGGTCAATGCCCGCGGCAATAGCCATGCGAAGTTCATCGAGAGACTTGTTGTTGCCGTGAAGGACGCAACTACTGGCGGGAACCCCAGCGTGAAGAGCGGTATGAAGTTCTCCGCCAGTCGCGACATCAAGCAACATTCCCTCTTCATGAGCAAGGCGCGCCATGGCACCACACAAAAAAGCCTTGGTGGCATAGACAACATTGCCTACTCCGAACGCCTGTACTGCAGCGCGACAACGCGCACGCAAGTGTTCTTCGTCGTAGACAAATAATGGTGTGCCGTATTGAGCGGCTAGTTCAGCAATACGAACGCCACCTATCGATAATGAATCATCGGTACCGATTGTTGAATTATCAGGCAATAGTCGAATTGGGATTGCGCTCACATTTGCTCCGGTGCTCTAATTCCGAGAAGCAGAAGCCCCTCAGACATGATTCGTGCTGTGGCATCACACAATGCAAGACGCGAATCACGCATTGCATCATTGTCGGCCTTCAACACTGGACAATGCTCGTAGAACGATGTGAAATCAGTTGCAAGGTCAAACAGGTACGTGCAGAGTTTGTGTGGTGCGAGGGTGTCGATCATTTCCCACACGGCCGAATCGAAACGCAGAATTCGCAGAGCCAAGTCGCGTTCTTGCACTTCAACTAACGTGGGCACGACTTCACGAACAGATGCCCGGTCGATGCCAGCACGGCGAAAGATGCTGCAAATACGTGCATGTGCGTATTGCAAGTAGGGCGCAGTATTGCCTTCAAACGACAACATGCGTTCCCAGTCAAAGATGTAGTCCTTCACTCGGTCTGAACTGAGATCTGAATACTTCACCGCGCCAATACCAATCATTGTCGCCACTGAAGTTCGGTCTGCAGCAGACATATCTGAATTCTTTTCAGCAACAGCAACTTCTGCCCGCTCAACTGCTTCATCAAGCAGAGCATTCAATTTCACCGTTTCTCCACCTGAACGACTCTTCAACATTTTGCGGTCAGAACCGAGCACGCTGCCAAACGACACGTGATTCATAATGAA
>SHUR01000010.1 GCA_009694565.1 Ilumatobacteraceae bacterium
ACAAGGAGCACTTCGCGTTCTCTTTGCTTTTGATCCCGAGAGGCGCGCTGTTCTTCTTCTCGGTGGGGATAAGTCAAAAGATTCACGGTGGAATGACTGGTATGTCGGTGCGATTCAACGTGCAGATGACCTCTTTGAAGAACACATTCGAAAATTAGGAGATAAATGACATGACTACGAAGAACTTTTTTGAATTGCCAGGCGTGCTTGAGAGGTACAAATCACCGGACTATGAAAAGAACACGGCTGAACATTCTGAGGAAATGTTTCAAGAAATTGTGGCGTATTACGTCAATCTCAATCGTAGGCGTCGCAAAATTACACAGAAGCAAATTGCCGAGGCCTTACATATCTCGCAGCCAGGCGTATGCCAGATGTTGAAGCGCCCAGCGACCATCTCCAAGTTGTGGCGTTTGTCTGTTGCGATGGGTGGGAAATTGGAAGTCAATATTCGATTCGGCGACAAGGTGTATTCGTTATTGAACGAACCGCTGCCTGGTAGCGACGAAGAATAACCACCTTCCACATTCCGATGCACATTTAGTGACAGGCTGTGTGAATGGGAAATCTTGAACAAATACTTGGCTATCAAGACGCAGTGCGCGCTGGCGAGGCCACAATGGTGGGGCAAGAGATTGTGCAGATGCCGTTCTGGACACCTGAGTTTTGTGCCACATTGATACAAGCAGCGCAAGCAGCAGGTGGGTTTGCACAACAAAGCGACGACCCAGTGCCTGGGTACGAAATTTCATTAGCCGCTATCGCACCGCGGTTGTTTGAGGCAGTGGAGCAAGATATCGGCATCCGCCTATGGCCGGCATTGCAACAGTGGTGGCCGCTGATTGATTACCACGGCCTGCGCGATGCGTTTGTGATTCGTTACGCCATGGGTGAACAAGAAGAGTTGCGCATGCATCATGATGTTGCGCAAGTGAGTGCCAGCATCAAACTGAACGATGACTACGACGGTGCGGTGCTGGAATTTCCTCGACAAAAGTTTTCAAACACTGACGTGCCTGTGGGTGATGTGATTGCGTGGCCAAGTTTGGTCACTCACCCGCACGCCAGTAGTCAGTTGACTCGCGGTGTGAAATACAGCCTCACCATTTGGTGTGAGCTGCCCATGACGCTCGACTAAGTCGAAGGGCTAACTGCGTTTCTTCACGCGAATGGGGCGCTCTTGGGCGTTGCGACACGTACCTGTTTGTAAATCAAAGCGCCAGCCGTGCAATGTGCACACCAAATCATCGCCGTCGATTTCGCCAAACACGCTGAGGTCAGCACTGCGATGCGGGCAACGGCGCTGCACGGTGTAGTCACCGATTTCAATGTCGTCTTCGTTCGACGGAACACCGTTTAGCTTGCTCTTTGCCTCTGACTCTGTGCGCGACATGCGTTCAACCGACAGTGACTTAAAGAAGTTATAGATGTGTTCGTTGTAATCACCTGCACGCCATGCTGTGAAACGCGTAGACAAGAACAATGAGTTCGACCAGTCAACAGCGCGGTTGGCAACAACGTTTTCTACTAAGTCGCGCGCAATATCGAAACGAAAACTAAATGGCTGATCGGTGTATGGCTGTACGAGGCCATCAACAAAGTTGATATAGATCTGAATGTCACCAGCATTCATGAGGCAGTTCGCACCAATACCCGCGCGCACACTGGTGGCCATTGCCATCAACGGCTCCCACCATAATTTCAACGTAGCGATGATGTCGGTCGACGGCGATGCCCACGATGCGCGTGCATTAACAAGCCACTGTGCGTAGTCGGCTTGGTACTTCGCTAAGTACTCAGCCTTGTGCGTGAAGATGCGCGTGATCTCTTCGCCTGACATTGGTTGTTCCACCGTAACGCCGCCACCAAGAACAGTAAAAGTGGTTCCAGGAATTGTTGTTGCAGCATTCAAGCGACCGTCATCTGACAGGCGGCGTTGAAACTCTGTCTGATCAGGAAAGATACTGGCTTCATCACCAGTGATCATGTTGAGACCAAACAATTCAGGGTCTAAGAAACATGGCGGGCCAGCAGACGGCACAACAGTAGTGGCGTGGATTGCTTCGACGTAACGAGTGGCACGCGCAAACTGGCTTTCCACTTTTTCTACACAGAGTTGCTTTTTCTTCGCAGCATCCATCTCATAGACCATGGGGTACCAAATGGCGCCAGAGTATTGCAACCAATGCAAGTCAACAGGTCCGTGCTCTAACAATGAAGTCAAGTCATTGGTGCGGCAATCGTTCTGGTTGACAAGACGCGCCTCACCGTCAGACACCATCAGAGCCGAGTCACCACCAGGTCCATCTGTAATAGATATCTCTGTATGAATGGCAATAGTGACATTCGGTGCGATGACGCGTTCTTTTGTGCGAATGGTGCGAACGAAATTGCGAAAGCCCAATTTGTTGAATTCACGTTCCATTTCGCGCGTTGGAAAGTCAGGCAACAGCACCGTGGTGTTCTTGTTCATGTGTTGCGTAAGGAACGCTGCATCGAAATGATCGCCGTGCAAATGTGAGATATACAGAAAGTCTGGGTTACACACATCGTGCATGATGTCTGGCGCTAATTGGTCGTTTCGCGGAAAGACAAACCATGAACCAAAGAACGCAGGTTCAAACCATGGGTCGCACGCAATAGTGATTCCTTGCGTGCGGATGAGAATTCCCGCATGACCAATAGAGATGGCCTGCATGGTGGATTATCGAGGTGCGTCGGTGGACTGAGTTCCACCGGTTGCAACGTGCTCGGTCCAGGCCGTGCCGTTCCAGTAGCGCAATTCAAAACGACCAGACGGGTCTTTGTACCAATCGGCTGGAACATTCGGTGTTGCACCAGTAGCAGCAACGGGTGTTGCGCCGATAACTGCAGTGTCGGTAGCAGTGGGTGCAGCAACATTGGCTTTGATTTGATCTGCTGACATGCCAGCGTGCGGGGCAACAGACACGTTGCCGCTGTGACGAATGAATGCATGAAACCACGATGCACCATCAAATGTGATTTGCACCACTTCCCAGCCTTCATTGGAACGTCGCGTGAGCTCTGATGCGAGTTGATGAGGGTTACGGACCGATTCGGAAATGACGTCGTACGTGTACATAACTACAGACTAGTGCCGTTCACCGTCGTGTTCGCCTGCAGGGTCTTCGGTACGTACAAGGCCATCAACATTGATGTCGTCAGTTCCCCCGTCGTACACGAGGCGTCCATCACGCAGGGCAATAATCCGGCTCACGGTGTGCACAAAAGACAATTCATGTGTGGCAACCACCACAGTCGACCCATGCGCTGTGGCATCGGCAAGAAGCTCGAGCAGGGCTTCCTTACCGGCGGCGTCAAGGCCAACAAATGGCTCATCAACTAGTAACAAATCAAACGGGCGAATAAAGCCGAGAGCAATTGCAGACTTCTGCTTGAGACCACGACTGAAACGATTCGGCATGTCATCTGCACGGTCATATAAACCGAGATGACCTAACAAATCTGCCGCTGTCTGTTCCCATTCCACAACGCCATGCAAACGTGCGACATATTCCATGTGTTCCCATAACGACAAGTCGTCGTAAAATGTTGGTTGGTCAGCAATAAAACTTAAGGCTGCACGCGCAGACAATGAACCAGATGGTGCACCACCGATGCTGACACTGCCGGTTGATGAATCAAGCAAGCCTGCTGCAATGCGAATGAGAGTTGTTTTGCCCGAACCGTTGTGGCCAATGAGTGCAACGCGATCACCAGTGTTGACGTCAAACGAGATGGGGTCAAGTGCTGGCGCAGTGCCGTACGACTTCGACACATTATCGACACTGAGTGCTGAGTGTTCTTTTGGTTGTGGAACGTTGCGACGTGAGCGAGCCATGTTATTTACCTTCGGCTTTGGATGTTTGAGCAGCTTTTTGTGCGTTGCGGAACCAGATGCGAATGGCATCGCGTTGGCGTACCCAACCAGCGACAAGTCCGAGCACCAGCAAAACCCCGAGAGAAGCGCGAAGGGTGTTTGCAAAAACAGAACTCCCATTGTTGACGCTGTGTTGCAACGCAACGACAGGCAGACAACCCATGATGGAAATGGCAGGAGGGAATGCTGAACGCAATACGGTGCCCATACCACTCATTTCCGGCGGCAATGCCAAGCCTTCGTTTGCGCCGCCCACAGGGTCTGGCGCGCCCTTGACAGCATTGATTGACGCGCCCGCAACACCTGCGAGAACCGCAGGAATACCTATAAGAAAACCATACGCAATGGTGGAGGAGTCTGGCTCGAGAACAAATGCAGTGAGCACACCTGCAAGGAGAAACGGTGTCATTGCGATGGCAGGAACGATGAGATGTTTTGTCATCAACAATCCGCGTTCGATAGGCAATGAATCAGTGCGGTCTGGTTGATCAACTTCTTGTGACAACGGCTCAACAGCATCAAGACCCACAATGAACAACAAAAGGCCAGCCACAACAATTGCTGGTGATGTGCCGTGGAATGCCATCACTAACGCAGCAGCAGCCGTCATAGTGAGAAGTTTCATACGTACGACACGGCGTAATGGAAAATGCATCATGCTGCGAAGACCACGTCCAACGATAATGTCACGACGAAAGATGCGGGGAACCTTCACCCACGGATTGACGCGCATGTGTTCTTGGCTGAGTTGCCGACGCAACAAAACAACTGTGCGGATGTCTTGCAATGTGACAGCAAATTTCATTTGCGATACCAACGCACTGCGGCGAGATAACGCTTCAAGCGACAAATTGCCTGCAAGGTAGACAGCGATCACCGCTAGCGCTAATACGACACCAATGCCGACAACATCTTGTAGTTGAATGCCATTTAGCCACCACCGACTAATACTGCCGATGAAATCAAAGGGACCAGCTGTGTTCGTATCGCCGAAAGTGACAGCAACTTGCCACCCAACAATCGTGGTGCCAAGTGCAGTAGATAGCCATCGCGAAATGCCAAGTCCATGAACTAGTAAAGCGGCAATGACAAACAACATTGCCATTAGTGCGCCAGCGATTGCGCCCCACAGTGCCCACACCAGCAGTGATGTGCCAGATGCTTCAACGCGGCGGCTGAGCAACTGGTTTGCAGTTGCGCCGGCAATGGCGCCCATGAATGCAAACGTGCGCAGACGTTGCACAGCGGGGTGTCGCAGAACTGCTGAGTGAGGAATCGGAGCTAACAGCACGTGGCGCACTTCAGGTTCTTCCACCGCGATTGGCCCGCCATTGGCACCGCTGCGCAACCCGAGAAACACAACGATGGAGGCAACCAGGCCAACGGCATGGGGGGTATTGGCGATCACATTTTGGAGCTCTGATCCGAGTAGCGGCTTGTCGCCCGACAGCCCAGAGAGGAACAAAATGGCTCCGCCGCCAAGAAAAGCAGAAATATAGACCCGGTACAGGGCCTCAAACCAGTCCATATCGGCCACGCGGTGCTTGCGACGCTCGACACGCATGGCGTGGAGGGCATCGATGCCAAGGGCCTGGGAACTCACGGGATCAAGCCTGCCACTAATACGGGGTAACACCACCATGGTCTGCCTGCTGATTGGGCTTCGAACACGACAGAATGGTTGGGTGAATAAGGAAGCCGTCGAGCTGTTTTCGGCCATCTTGGCTCTTGCCACTCTGGCGGGCGGAATTATCACCCTTGCGGCCCTGGCCTTCGAGAGTCGCATGACATGGACGAGCGCGTGGCTGACCCAGGTGCGAGCCAGTGGATTGTGGATTATCTGCATGATCACCACCGGCGCCATGGTGGGCAGTTTGTATTTTAGCGAAAATGTCGGTTTTGCTCCGTGCAAATTGTGCTGGTACCAACGCATCGCCGTGTTCAGTATCGCCATTATTTCGTTTGTTGCTGCATTGCGTAACGACAAAAACATCGCTCGCTACACGATCGTGTTGGCGCCGCTCGGTCTCGTAGTGTCCACGTACCACTACTTGCTCGAGTGGTTCCCAACATTAGAGACCAATGTGTGCAGCCTTGATGTTCCGTGTACCGCAGTGTGGTTCCGCGAACTTGGCTTCGTTACGCTGTGTTTCATGGCTGGATGTGCATTCATTACAGTTATTGCAGTGTCACTCGCGATTATGCGCGAACAAACAACCGATTCAACTTCAACCCTTCAGGAGAACTAATCATGGCTCAGAATCAGCGCAAGAAGAAGCAAAAGAAAACTGGTGCATCAAGCGCCCGTGATACTGGCAATCTCAAGGTCATCATGTACATCGTGTTGGTTGTTATTGGTATCGCCGGTGCTGTGTCACTCGGTACCGCAGGCGGATCAACAAAGACCACAACAAATTCTGGCGTAACAGTTCCTGGTGGAGTTGCAGCTGCAGAATTTCAAAACGTTTCCGTTGCTGGTGAATCACTCGCACCATTGCCAGAGAACGGCGATGACCCAGCAGTCGGCAAAGCTGCCCCCACACTTACTGGTTACGACTTGGCCGGCCGCCCCGTCACTATTGATCCGGGTTCTGATGGCAAAGCAACAATGGTTGTGTTCCTTGCACATTGGTGCCCGCACTGCAACTATGAGATTCCAGTGTTGAACGAATGGAAAGAAAAAGGTCTGATGCCTCCGAACCTTCGCGTTGTTGGCGTAACCACTGCATCCCGTCAAGACCAAGCCAACTGGCCACCGTCGAAGTGGTTGCTTGCTAAGAAGTGGACATTCGACCAGTTCGCCGACAGTGAAAAACAAGAAGCATCTGCTGCATATGGCGTCGGCGGATATCCATTCCTTACGTTCATTGACGCAAAAGGCAATGTCACAAGTCGTTCATCTGGTGAAGTTCCGGTTGAAGACATCACTACAGCAGCTAATGAAGCTGCCGGTGTCAAATAGCCAGAACAAATCAGCCTGATCTCTCGTGGGTTACGGCGTAACCTTTCTTCTCGTGACATCAACACCACAACGCATCGGGTTCTTTGGCCCCTTCGGCACCTTTACCGAACAAGCTCTGCTTACGCAGGCTGATCTTGCTGCGTCTGAATTGGTGCCCTACCGCAGCGTGCCAGACGTACTTGATGCTGTTGCGCGCGGTGATGTTGATGCTGGGTTTGTTCCCATTGAGAACTCCATTGAAGGCACAGTCAACTTCACACAAGATGCTCTGATCTTTGATTACGAATTACTGATTCAACGCGAAGTTGTTCTTGACATTGAACATTGTTTACTTGCGGCTTCCGAAACCACGTTGTCTGATGTTTTAGTAGTGTTGTCGATTCCTGTTGCAACGGCACAGTGCAGTGCATGGTTGCGCGATACGTTGCCAAACGCAGAAGTGCACGCAGCAAACTCCACCGCTGATGCCGCGCGTAGTGTGAGCGAGCGAAGTGCTGCCGGTGAAAAAGGTTTAGCTGCGTTAGCGCCTGCGAATGCTGCAGACTTATATGGACTCAGCGTTATTGCACGAGATATTGCAGATCACGCGGGCAACCAAACACGATTCGTGTTGGTGTCGCAACGTGGCATCCCACAACCAACAGGTCATGACAAAACAGGGATCGTGGTATTTCAGCGAGCCGACGAACCAGGCAGTCTGATTTCGATTCTGCAAGAATTCGCAGCACGCCGCATTAACTTGTCATTGCTGTCATCGCGCCCCACAAAAGCTGGTGGCCTTGGCGATTACTGCTTTATTATTTATGCCGACGGCCATGTGGGCGATGAACTAATGGCAGACGTCTTGCGCGACTTGCACACCAAGCAGGGTGGCGTGAAATTCCTTGGCTCATACCCTGCAGCCGGAGACCAAGCACACTCGGCGCGGGAACATGCCGACGCCCGTTGGCAAGATGCCGACGACTGGGTTGCCCACTTGCGCACCCAAATTCGTGGCTAACTCGGGGTTGTAGCCCGATAGCGTGTCTTGCGGAACGGTGGCAGAGCGGCCTAATGCACTTGTCTTGAAAACAAGAGGGTTAATAGCCCCGAAGGTTCAAATCCTTTCCGTTCCGCCAGAAAATATGTCAGCGCTCGTCACGCACAAACGGGATTCCCAAAGCCTTGGGAGCTCCTAGCTTGTTGCGCGTACTTGGCCGACTCAATCCGATTAGTGCGATCAACGTTGCCAAGTAGGGAAGCATTTGCATCAGTGCAGATGGAATGAACGTGATCTGCTCAGCCTGCAATGTGAACGGCAGTTGCAATGTAAAGCCAAACAAAATTGCGCCGAAGATCAGACGCATCGGACGCCATCCGGCAAACACAACGAGAGCTAATGCAATCCAGCCGATACCGTTCGTTGTTGCTGCCTGATGCCATGCTGCACTTTGCGCGAGCATGAGCCACGAACCACCGAGCCCGACAAGCAATCCGCCGAACAATGTGTAGCGAATACGAATAGATGCCACGGAAAGCCCTTGAGCGTCAACTGTTGCTGGGTCATCACCTGTAGCTCGCAATTCGAGACCTGGACGACTACGGAACAAATACAACGAAGCCAATATTGCAATCACAATTGATGCATACGTAATGGGATCTTGTCGAAACACAATCGGCCCAACAAGTGGAATATCAGATAGGGGCCCAAATGACAGAGGCTTGATGATGGTGGCAACCGTTTTTCCTTCAGCAGGTTTGCCGAGGAAATTAGCAAGACCAGTTCCGAAAATAACCAATGCAAGGCCGGCAACAATTTGGTTTGCACGCAGGACTACAGAGAGCACCGCATGTATTCCTGCAAGCAATGCGCCCACTAGTGAACCAACAATCAGTCCCAGCCAAATACTTCCCGACGAATCAGCGGCAAGGAATGACGAGATTGCTGCCGTCAACAAAATTCCTTCGATACCTAAATTCAAAACGCCAGCGCGCTCTGTAAAGAGTGCGCCTAGCGCAGCGAGAACAAGTGTGGTGGCAATAGCCACTGAGTCAGCGGACGCTAAGACCCATATGTTTCCGTTCATTGTGTGGCCCGCTCCGTGCGAACGGCATGGATGTGATATCTCCGAAAGGCCTCACCACCTAGTGCAAAGAGCAAAATAGCACCCTGCAACATGACCCCGATATGAATTGGTGTGTCGGTAGAGATCTGCAGTTTGTCTCCGCCGGAACGAAGACCAGCAAACAAGATGCCGCTCACGATGATTGCAGAGAAGTTGTTACGAGCAAGGGCCGCAATAACGATGCCTGCGTAGCCGTAGCCCAACAAAATGATTCCCGGATCAAGGCGACCAAATGGCCCGACGATAAGAACAGCGCCACCGAGCCCTGACAATGCACCAGAAATGAGCATCACGGACAATGTTGTGCGATTGGCGTTGATACCTGCGTAATGTGCTGCACGTGGCGAATCAGAAATTACCTGAATGCGGTATCCGTACTCGGTTTTCTTCACAACCCAGAACAGTCCGAGGGTAATAAGAATTACCAAGAAAAATGTGGGGTAGAGAGACGTGTCTCCGATTCCGGTCAAAGAAGCAGAATCAGGCACCAACCGACCTTGTGGGAATGCAGAATTTTTTGTGACAAAGAAACTTCCAGGCGAGTACACGAAATGTTTTACCAAACTCGCTGCGATATAGGTCAGCAGCAAGGTAGTGACAATTTCGCTCGTTCCCAAACGAGAACGCACAAATGCGGGAAGAAGAATCCACAATGCTCCGGCAAGAGAACCAACAAGAAGCACTACAGGAATCATGACAAATGTAGGCAACTGATCACCAAGTGCGAGACCAGCCCATGCTCCACCAATCATTCCTAAGTACAACTGACCTTCGCCACCGATGTTGTACAGGTTCATTTGAAATGCAAAGGCCGCCGAAATACCAGTACATATCAGCACGGTGGACAAACCAAGGGTGTCCGTAATGCCGCGTGATGAGATGAAACCGTCGCTCAACATATTGGAATACGTCTCGATTGGGGAATAACCCGTTGCAAGCAAAAACAAAGCACCGACAACTAGTGCTGCAACTACTGAGAGAAGCGGCACGAGAATTGATAGATGTTTTGGAGTCTCGTTGCGTTGCTCAAACACAACCCGAATTGGGGAGCGCATTACGATTTTCCTTCTGACTTCAGCCCGGCCATTGCCGCACCCACGGTTGAGAGTTGTGCTGATACACCGGGTGTCTCATGAACAACACTTCCGCGATACAGCACCAAGATTCGATCTGATAACGACATGACTTCATCAAGATCTTCTGAAATCAACAAAATTGCTTGTCCTGCACTTCGGGCATCATCAAGCAGTGCACGGACAGTTTCAATTGCACCGACATCAAGTCCGCGAGTGGGAGAACACACCACAAGTAATTTGGTCGCAGTTCGGCCGCCAGACAATTCACGAGCAAGAAGAACTTTCTGAGCATTTCCGCCCGAGAGTTTGCGTGCTAGGTGGTCTGGGCCGTTTGCTTTGATTTCAAACTGTTCAATAAGGCGAGTGGCTTCTGGTCGCACAGTGGAGCGGTCAACGACGATACGGCGGTCTCGAGTAAGCAATAAGTTGTCGAGAATCGACATTGACGGCACAAGGCCCATGCCTAAACGATCTTCAGGCACATATGCCAAACCGAGTTCGCGTGCATGGATTGGACCGCGGTCAGTTGTCATTGAGCCCGAGATAGCGATCGAACCACTAGTTGGAGACATGAGACCCGCAATGGTGTCAGCAAGTTCTCGCTGACCGTTTCCGGCAACACCTGCAATGCCCACCATTTCACCTGCGTGCACATTGAAAGAAATATCTGACAACACGTTGACACCACTGACGGTCAATGACAGATCGCGAATTTGTAGTATCTCATGGCCTGTGGCGTGTGACGCACGCTGTGTTGTCAATTCGATATCTCTGCCCACCATGAGGCGAGCCAATTCTTTGGTGTCGGTAGTACCACGACCAGACACGTGACCAGTGACGCGTCCGTTGCGCAACACGGTGACACGATCAGAAATTTCCACCACTTCACCAAGTTTGTGACTAATGAAGACAATAGATTTGCCTGCCTGTGTCATGGCGTGGACATTCTCAAATAGTTTTTCAACTTCTGCAGGTACTAATACTGCAGTTGGTTCGTCGAGCAAAAGAATCTCGGCACCTTGATACAACGCTTTCACAATTTCAACACGCTGGCGTTGACCGACGGAAAGTTCTCCGACAGTTGCACCGGGTTCAATGGGCAGACCATACGAATCAGCAACAGCCGCAACTCTGTTTTCTAGTTCGGAACTATTAAGCCTGTATGAAAGATCGCGGCTTCCGAGAATGACGTTTTCTGCAACGGTGAATCGCTCTACCAACCGAAAGTGTTGGTGCACCATGGCAATGCCATGTTGAAGGCCGGCGCGTGGTGATGACAATGCAATACGTTCGCCGTTACGTGAGATGTAGCCAGAATCTGGCTGGTACAAGCCACACAACATTGCAGCAAGTGTGCTTTTGCCCGCTCCGTTTTCTCCAAGAAGTGTGTGTACTTCGCCAGGGAGAACGTCAAAGTCAACAGAGTCATTAGCAAGAACGCCAGGAAAGCGCTTAACAATGGCGTGAGCTGAGAGTGCGCTAGGGGCCGCACCACTTACGTGATGCGGCCCCTTCGCCACCTCGTGAGAGGCATTAGTCATGTATGAGATCAGCCCTTAGCGGAACCGATGACACCCTTAACGAAGTAGTTCATGCTGAGGAGTGCGCCAAGTTCGGCCTTTACTCCACTTGCAATAACTTCTTTTCCGTCTTGGTCACTGATTGGTCCTGTGAATGGAGCAAATGTTCCAGCAATGATTTCCGCACCTTTGGCCGTGATGGCAGCTTGTGTGTCTGCATCAACTGAATCACCGAAAGAACCAAGTGTGACCATTCCGTCAGCCATTGTTCCGTAGTACTCGTCTGTTGGGCATGTACCGTCAGCAACTGCCTTCGTGGTCTTTGTGTAGTAAGGACCCCAGTTCCATGTTGGTGCTGTGAGCCAAGCAGTAGGTGCTGCTTCTTTTACGTCACTGTTGTAACCAACCCACTTGGCACCCTTTGCCTCTGCTGCAACTCCGGCAGCAGTGGTGTCTTGATGCTGACCAAGAACGTCTGCACCTGCGTCAAGAAGTGACTCTGCAGCCTGCTTCTCAACTGTTGGGTCGAACCATGTCTTTGTCCATGCAACTTGAACAGTTGCTTTCGGATTCACTGACTGTGCACCCAATGTGAATGCGTTGATTCCGCGAATTACTTCTGGAATTGGGAATGCAGCAACATAGCCAAGCTTGTTGTTCTTTGTTGCCTTACCTGCAGCGATACCACTGAGGTAACGAGCTTCTTCAGCTGCACCGAAGTATGTACCAAGGTTTGCTGGCAAAGCTGCGAAGTCAGCAAATGCGCCGCCACCGTCTTTAGTAAGAAGGAACTTTGCACCTGTTGCCCACTGGAAGCACACGTCTGGGTACTTCACTGCAACGTTTGCCATTGGTGAGCCGTAACCAAATGAGGTTGCGTAGATGAGGTTGTAACCCTCTGATGCGAGTTGTTCGAAAGTCTTTTCCGAATCTGCGTTGTCTGCAATATTCTCAATTCGCTTTACTTCGACACCGAGATCTTTTTCAAGTTGCAAGATGCCTTGCTCGTGCTGGTATGTCCAGCCCTTGTCGTCTGGTACACCGAGGTAAACAACTGCGACTTTTACGTCAGTTGCTGCTGCTGGTGCACTTGTGGTGTCTGATGATGAATCGCTTCCGCCGCATGCTGCGACGATAAGTGATGCTGTAACTGCAACTGCTGCAAGTTTCCACATTTTCTTCATGTATTTGGTCTCTCTGGGTAGGTGGCACCGCAAGCGGCGTCGATTTAAAACCTTACTCGCCTTGAAACAGCCAGAAATCATCCGAAACCCTGAAGTAATGAAGAGTTTGGGTACCCGAACGAACCGTCCTTCGAGAGTTGCAGGGGCTCGAGCGCAGGTACACTTCAACCCTTCCCAGGAGAGGTGCCAGAGTGGCCGAATGGGGCGCCCTGCTAAGGCGTTGTCCGTCTTAAAGCGGACCGTGGGTTCAAATCCCACCCTCTCCGCCATATGAGTTTGCCCCGCAAACCCCTGGCAGCCCTTGTGGTTGCAGGCGCGCTGGTGTTCAGCGGGCCAGCCCCGGCAGGGGCAAAAGTGGCGACGGGCTGCGCCAAGACCTACTCGGTGGTGCGCAATGATTCGTGGAATCGTATAGCCAGCAAGGTCCACGTGACTATGAGCCTGTTGTTGAAGGTCAATAAAGCCGGCACAAAATCACTCCTGCTAATAGGTGATGTTATTTGCCTGCCCAAATCAGCCACCACGAAGGACCCCTCGACCACACTGAAGTTGAAGGCGCCCGCAAAGCGCTACACGGTCAAGCAATCGACTGCCATTATTCGTGAGATCTGGCCAGACAAGTTGGAGAACAGGGCAATTGCTATTGCCAAGCGGGAAAGCAAGCTCAACGCTGCGTCCTATAACGGTTGCTGCGTGGGGCTATTTCAAATCCACTGGTTGGCGCATCGCAGTTGGCTGAAGAACATCGGCGTCACGTCGGCTCATCAACTGCTCGATGCCAGGGTGAATGCGACAGCTGGATATGCCATATACAAGCGATCAAACGGCTGGGGTGCCTGGAATTAATTCTCACAGGTAGAGTTATTTTCCTAATAACAAGCGCTCGTAGCTCAATGGATAGAGCATCTGACTACGGATCAGAAGGTTGTCGGTTCAAGTCCGGCCGAGCGCACCAATTAATTTTCTCAAAGAAGAACAGGCACAACCTGGTGATGTAGAGAGAAATCAAGCATGAACTGGCGAAACAAAATGTCACGCATCGTGCACATCACCGTCAGTGGGTCAGATTGCGGTCTGATCCATCAATAATTGTTCAGTTTTCTAAGGTTTTGGTGAAATAGAGGTCGCCTTTCACCCGTGGCATCAGGTGAGACATGGTCTTTGGTGGCCAGTGGGTTCCTACGGGTCTGTAATCTCTAGATGTGTCCGACACTCCCGAGCCCTCGATAGAAAGCGATCTACTCGCCGACCCCACAGATACTCCGGCTGAGGTAGCTGAAAAAACACAACGTCGACAATGGTGGCAATTGCTGCTCTTCTTGAAGAGGGAGGGTAAAAGTCGTGACCGATCGATGATGTTCAACGCCGCAGTCACTGTGGGCACTACTGCGCTGGTGGCGTTCACGGCCATGTACGCAACCTTGTCTACGACAAATAGAAACCTGAACGAGACTCGACGTGGTGCTCGCGTCGTCGCATTGGTAGAAGAGTGGTCAGTCACAGTTGCTGATGCTTCATCTGCAATTGAAATATTGGGCCAACGTGCAAATGACTTGTGGGCCTACGGTGCAGCTATTGACCAGCAGAACGTCATCCTTGATGAAGCCCTTGTTAGTGAAGCGACAAAGGAAACGGCGTATCTAAAGGTGCGTCAGTCACTTGCATTTTCCTCAGCAAAGGCAGGCCTTGTTTCTTCTGAAGTAACCAATAAATGCTTAGATAAATTTGTGGCCATGCTGGATACATGGCAGAACGCTTTAAATTGGACTCGTTCTTCACTGCAAGTTGAGGGAGGTGTGGATGCAGGTATTAACGCTGTTTCCATGCAGCAAGAGAATCGCACTGCACTATCTGAATCTTTATCAATTGTGCGAAACCTGGCTCGAACGGAACTTGATACTGCCGGTACGGATGGCTCTTCTGTGAAATGCTCTATTCCGGCCGAAGATGTGCTGTGGGAAAAACTAATTCCATCAGATTCTGGTGATAACTAGGTCTCGAGAGTTTCGATTCCACGGCAAAATAATTCAACTAGTTGAGAGAGGCTCTTATCTAGTGCATATGGCTCTGGATGTCCTTCGTCTTTTTCAAGAACACAAAAGCCATGCAGTGCACTGCGTAATGTACGCGCACAGTGGGCACGCTGTGATGCTGAGAGTTTGTAATCATCAAGTGACTGCGCAAGCACAGCCACTACACGGGCCAACGACAATTCAATATCTAGGTCGCCGACAGAGGGGACGCGGTCTGTAGCACTGTATAGCCCCGGGTGTTGTTGCACAAAGCCACGCCATGCATGTGCCACTGCAAGAACAGCTGAATCACGCGTGGTGTTTGTGATGGCTGTTGTGAGATCAGTGACTAGAAGATCACGTGCGCGCAGTGACAACAATGTCCAGAGTTCTTCGATACCCGTAACATGGCGATAGAGGGCTGGTTGTTTCACGCCGGCATCTAGTGCAATGCGGCTGAGAGTGACGGCGTCAATTCCTTCCGAATCAGCAATGAATGCTGCCATTTCGACGACAATTGCGCGACTGAGGCGAATCTTTTGTTGGGTCATGATGTCTGGTGAAAAAAACGAGCCATCCAACCGGCCAGGCGTCGTTGGTCGAGTGGTTCAGACAATGTTGCGCGAGCAGCATTTGCCTTTTTCTCACCAAAGAGCGCAAGTCGTGTAGCGAGCAAACTATCTGCAAGTGCAGGTGAGAATTCGGGATGAACTTGCAACGTCCATGCGCGATCACCAATCAACATTCCACCAATGGGACAATACGGTGCACGCGCCATGAGACGCGCACCATCAGGAAGTGATTGCACCTGGTCTTGGTGACTAGCAGCAAGCACAATGTCGGTCATTGAATCCATCCACGGTTGTGGTTCCACAATTTCGTAATGCTTGGCACCAATGCCCCAACCAAAGTCTGCTTTGGCAACAGTGGCACCCATTGCTTGAGCCAGGAGCTGATGACCAAAACAGATTCCCACATATGGAGTCTCGCGCGCAACAAAGTCACGCAGTAGTTGTTCGACATCACGCAACCATGCGTAGTCGTCGTACACGCTAAGGCGACTTGGTGAACAGACCCAACCCTCTTGTTCGTTCACTGCATCTGGCATGTGCCCTTCATCGCAGCGATATGTCGTGAGTTCGATATCTAACGGAGCAAGTAGAGCGTTGTACAACTCGGGGTAATCACCACCGACATGAAGACTTCCGGCATCAATGTGGCCGACTAAGAGAAGACCAATCTTTTTCATCGGAATGAAAATACCTTTGTCGGTCCGCCTTTGAGGGCAGGCAAATATCCACGTTCGCGCAAGATAGGCATCACACCTTCACCAAACCAGTACGCCTCTTCAAGATGCGGGTAGCCAGACATGATGAACGCTTCGATTCCAAGGTTGTGATATTCAACAATACGATCGGCGACCTCTTCGTAACTTCCCACAAGTGCGGTGCCGACACCGCCACGGACAAGACCAATGCCTGCCCAGACATTCGGATAAATCTCAAGCTTTGTCAGATCGCCGCCATGTAATTCAAACTGTCGGCGTTGGCCAACCGATTGTGTCTTCATGAAATCTTCTCGCGCAGCAGCGATTGCATCGGGCGCCATTGAATTCAGAATGTCATCTGCAACTGCCCACGCCTCTCCGCTTGTTGGCCGAGCAATGGTGTGAAAACGAATTCCAAACCGCATAGTGCGACCTTGAGCAGATGCAATGGCAGCGACACGTTCCTGGCGTTCTCTAATTGCGTCTGGTGTTTCTCCCCATGACAAGTACAAGTCGACATTTTCGCCCGCTACTTTTTCAGCAGATGCCGATGCGCCACCGAAGTAAATGGGGGGAACAGGGTTCGGCATTTCACGAGTCATTGCGTCAGTGACTTCGAAATACTTTCCCTTGTAACTGAACGGCTCACCTGACCACGCGCCACGCATGACTTCAATGAATTCTGCTGTGCGTTCGTAGCGCGTTTCTTTGTCTTCAGTGACTCCGAAACGAGCAAGTTCTGCTTGTTCAGCACCAGTCACGATGTTGACCAGGCATCTACCATTCGACATGCGTTGGAAGGTGCTCGCCATTTGGGCGGCAAGAGTTGGCGTCAAAAGTGCAGGGCGGAACGCAACGAGAAACTTAATGCGCGACGTGAGTGCGATAAGAGATGCAGTAGCAAGCCACGCATCTTCACACCCTGTGCCACACGGTGTGAGCAATGCATCAAATCCGAGCTCTTCACAAGCTCGTGCAACTTGTGCGAGGTATGCGTGACTTGGTGCGCGATTAATTGAGCTGTCGTCGGGCAGTACATCACGTGAGTCGCCACCTGTTGGCAAAAACCAATTCATTTCAATCATGGGATGGTTCCTTACAAATTAAGAGGGATGAGACGGACAGTTATGACAGACGTTGCGAGCACCAGTGCCCACGAACAGACACCCAGAATAATTGGGCGTGAACCTAAAAGGCGAAGTTTCTTGATTTTGACACCAGCACCAAGGCCGACGAGCGCCAGGGCAAGAAAGGTTTTCTCGATGTGTTTGAGATTGGAAAGAGTGTCAGTTGAGAGCGCTCCCGTTGTGCGAACACTGACAGCAATAAGAAAGAACGCAATAAACATTGGTAAGAGAGATACTCGTTGTGCACCGGTGTGAGGGTGCTCGTGAGGCTCCTCATGTTTTTTCGACTGGCTGTGTCGATAGCCGTAGACGGCAACGAGTGGAGCCAGTAAAATTACGCGCGTGAGTTTGACTACCACTGCGGGGGCAAGTGACTGATGAGAATATGTAGTGGCGGTGGCGACAACTTGTGCCACATCGTGCACGGACGAACCCGCCCACATACCGAAGCGAACATTGCCCATGTTCATGAGGTGTCCAAGTGCGGGTAGTGCAAAAATTGAGATGCTGCCGAACAAGGTGACGAGCGCGATTGCATACGTCGCATCATCTTCATCACCATCGACAGCACCAGTCATGGCGCTTATTGCAGATACACCACAGATGGAATAACCAGTAGCGGTGAGAAGACCAAGACCGGGGGAGACACCGAGAAGTCGCGCTATGTATTGCGTGCCAAAGAAAGTGACGGTGACAACTGAGATCACAGCGAGAAATCCACGACTTCCTAAATGTGAAACTTCACTGAACGATAATTGGAATCCCAGGAGAACAATTCCTGCACGCAAAACATGACGCGACACAAACTTGAGTCCTGATTCACACACTGAGGGGATGAGGCCAAGATTGCCTGCAATGGCTCCTATTAATAAAGAGGCGGTGAGAGGCGACACACTTGTCCACTGCCAACTGACGACAAAGCCCCAGAAAACCGCGACTCCTGCAACGGCAAGGCCGGGGGCAACGAGGGTGGCCTTTTTGATCATGTTAGAGACTCTAACAATTCTGTTAGGTGCCCCCAACTAGGACAGAGTAAATCGGTCGCGGGGGCTACGGTTCTTTCGTAATGCACACAAACAAGGAAGCACTGAGGCTGTCGCCTAGCGACTGGGTCCGTCATGGCGCGGTGTATGTGGCATTAGCGACGATTGCAATTGCCCAACCGCTCCTACAGCTCTACGGCGAAAACATAGCGGTCTTTGCGGCCGCCGGTTTTGAGGGCGCAATAGTTGTCTGGTTTGCCGCAATCACGTTGCTAGTGCCTCCAGTTTGCCTGTTGATCTTTGAGATTGTGGCCACGATGTTTTTCCCGTCTCAGCGAACACATATTCACCTCGGTCTTGTGTGGATTTTGTTGTGGTTTGTCACTTCCGTCGTACTTCGATCAATGTCGGTAGGCCCTTGGATTATTGACAGTGCTGTAACCGCATTCATTGCTGCAGCGCTTGTGTACTTCTACCAACGACACCAAACAATGCGTTCCTGGATAATGATGCTGTCGCCATTACCTCTTGTCATCGCGATAGTTTTCGCATCGTCTGCTCATGCTGTTATTTGGCCGCCTTCAATTTCAGTTGTGGATGTCACTGCCAAGACAGTTAACCCTGCTGACTCGTTGTTACGTATTGCGCCTAAAGATGTCAGTGTTTTGTGGATTGTTCTAGACGAAGCACCTTTGTGGCCGCTACTGCGAGCAGATGGCACAATCAACAAAAATAGGTTTCCTGGGTTTGCTGCACTTGCGGAATCTTCGACGTGGTATCGCAATGTTGTTGGAACTTCGCAAACTACAACTGATGCAGTGCCCGCCATGTTGACAGGAAAGTGGCCAAAATCAGGCGTAGGACCAGTACTTGCCAATCACCCTGACAATCTGTTTACGTTGATGAACGGTCACCTAGCAATGGATTCCCATGAAGTTGCAACTGCTCTGTGCCCACGAAAAGTGTGCAGAACTGTGTCTGTCACTGGCGGAACAAATATTTCGGATCCGCTTGGTACATCGGAAAATAGATCAACAACGACGACTGTTGCTATGGCAGTTAAGGAATCAAATCAGCGTGTCAGCATGACGTCATTTTTGCGTGATGCAGCGGTGGTGGTTGGCCATAAAGCGTTGCCCGCTGGATTACGAAATAAATTGCCACCGATTGATGAAGGGTGGGGAGCCTTCGGTGCCGTTGATGCGTTAGACACAGACACAGTAGATGAAGTAGCGACCGATACAACGGTGCCTCGGGCTGTAACTGCTGAAGGCCAGTCACCAGCGGAATCAACAACAGTGTCGGAATGGGAACAAGGTGGTCCGATGTCGCAGGTACCCGTTGTGGAAGGAGTCGTGACACGTGCCTCTCGTGCAGATCGTCCTACATTGCATTTTGCCCATGTTTTATTGCCGCATCGTCCGTGGATGTTGACTCCCGACATGCGCAGATCTCGCGCGTTGCCCACTGATAAACGAAGCAACATGATTATTGATCGTGTTCGTGACGAATATCAAGCGCACCTGTTGCAGTATGCAGCGACAGACACCGTGATTGAAAACATGGTGGCGACCATGAAGAAATCGAAGAATTGGGATCGGACAATGATTATTGTCACCGCCGACCACGGCTTGACGTTTATGCCCGGTGAGTCAAAGAGAAAAACTATCAACGCGGAAAATAAAGCAACGCTGGAAGATATCTATCGAATTCCATTGTTCATTAAGTACCCAGCACAACAGGCAGGGTCGACAGATGATTGCACGGCTTCTTCTATAGATATTTTGCCTACGGTCATTGCTGCAACTCGAATAGATGCAGGTTGGAAAACCGATGGCGCAGATCTTCTACATGCGTGCCCTGCGCGCACATCGCGCTCAATTATCTGGCCAGATGGCACAGCACAAATGGCATCGACGTTCTCTGCGGTACAAGCACGTGCTCTGTATTACAGTTCGTGGATTGCATCAGATGGAAGTGTTGATGACATCACACGCGCGGGAGCGAATGGCGAATTGGTGGGCACCACTCTTGTTGCGAATGCGGAAAATGAAACAGAACTTTTGTGGTCTCTTGATCGACCCGAAGATTTTCAAAATATTGGTTCTAAACGATTGAGTTTTGTGCCGGCCCAAGTACAAGGGCGATTAATCGCAAGTCGAGATTTCGGACCGAATGAGGAAGGTCTCCTCGTGGTTGACGGAGCCGCAGTCGGAGTCATTTCTGAATTAGCTGGACTCCGGGACGGAGCGAGCACAACGTTTCGCTCGACACTTTTGTCGCGACTCTTGACAGCAGGGAAGCACCAGGTAGCACTGTGGACAACTGCAAGGAGCCCAGGCGGATCGAGCGTTATTCGACTGGTGGCTGGGTGAAGTGATTAGCCATTTGTCGTGAAGCCGGCTAGGGCCAATGCTTCGTTCAAAGTGCTGGCGCGACGAATGGTGCACCCAGACTGAATGTCAGGAGCACTTGCCGGAACAATGGCTTGAGTGAAACCAAGACGCGATGCTTCATTGAGTCGACGTGCCAAGTGACCGACTTGTCGCACTTCGCCTGCCAGGCCAACTTCGCCAATAACTACAAGGTCTGCCGGTAGCGGAATGTTGGACACTGCTGACACCAATGCAAGGCACATGCCGAGGTCTGCACCAGGCTCTGTGAGTTTTACGCCACCAACAACTGATGCGTACACCTCGTGGCTCGACAAACTGATGCGCGCGCGTCGTTCAAGAACGGCAAGCAACATTGATAAACGACCTTGGTCGAGACCTTGTGCACTGCGACGAGCAGGAACAGATGCACTGACCTGATTCGTAAGAGCTTGGAGTTCGACCAACAACGGACGTTGGCCTTCGATAGTGGGCACAACGACGGAACCAGGAACTCCAGTGCGACGATCAGTGAGGAATAACTGACTGGCATCAGGAACACCGATAAGCCCAGCTTCGGTCATTTCAAACAAGCCAAGTTCATTAGTGGGGCCGAAACGATGCTTGGCGGCGCGCATGAGGCGCAATGCGTTGTGACGCTCGCCTTCAAATGACAACACAGTGTCAACAACATGTTCTAGAACGCGCGGGCCTGCGAGGCCGCCTTCTTTAGTGACATGCCCAACTAGCACGATAGAAATATTGCGACGCTTTGCTTCTTGTACTAGTCGATGTGCGCACCCTCGTACCTGCACAACAGAACCTGGTGATGAACCAAGTTCAGGGTCAACCACGGTTTGGATGGAGTCGATGACAACAAGCGACGGAGAAATCTTGTCGATGGCAGCAATGATGTTCGGCAATGACATTTCGGGCAATAACCATAAGTGTGGGCTAATGGCACCAAGTCGGTCTGCACGCAGGCGCACCTGTTGTGCGCTTTCTTCAGCGGTGACATACAGAGACGGTCCTGTTGCTCCGGCAAGAAGTTGCAGTAGCAAGGTGCTCTTACCGATACCGGGTTCACCGCCGAGCAATGTGACGGAACCAGGAACGAGGCCCCCACCCAGTACGCGATCAAGTTCGTCAATACCCGTTGGCACAGGGTCTGATTCGTTGGGGTTCACATCGCCAATAGGTGTTGCAAGACCAGGAGGGACGAGTGCAAGACCAGCAGCAAGTGTGACGCGAGATTCTTCGGGACCTTCTACTTCTTCAA
Organism: Ilumatobacteraceae bacterium; assembly: GCA_009694565.1. GTDB lineage: Bacteria > Actinomycetota > Acidimicrobiia > Acidimicrobiales > Ilumatobacteraceae > UBA2093. Next base: position 21,789 of record SHUR01000010.1, read on the forward strand.
CAAGTGAGTTCCATGCGGTGCAGACAGAACATTGGCCGGACCATTTCGGAAATGATGCCCCACACTCGGTGCACCGATGAATGAGTCGAAGTTTTGCCACACCGTGACTTTATATGCGGGGTGTGGGGCGTCGTCTACTACGAGCGCGCAACACCATGAAGATGAGGATCACCGAGGCGATTATCCACAAATACAGCAGACCAAGGACAAGCACTTTGGCAAATCGAGAAATACTGGAGGCAATATCAACGTTGGTGACACTGGTTGCGAGACTTGTGGGAGTGCCGTCCATTGGTACTCGCCACGAAATAACACCATCGGCAGATTGTCCGGTTGTGTTATTTACCTTGCCAGGCAAAATGGCATTGAATGTGATTCCCACTGCGTCACCAAGGTCGAGGCCAGCTGCTTGCACATCTGCTACATATGGTGCGCCACCGAGAAGATTCAATGTGGCGTCGTCGGCGAATGCTTCAAGACCACCATTGACTTCAAGCCGGCCAGCCAAGGTGTAGGTGCTGTTCGTGTCTTTGCCGGTGCGGGTAATGACCATTTCATGAAGTGGCCCGCGGGTGCCACTGATTTGCCCTAGCAATGTGGTTGCCTCTGCTGGCCCCATGAAATCATGAGTCAGCGTGATGGTGAGGCCACCATCTTTGGTATCTGTTGGCCCTTGCACTTTCCAACCAGCAGCAACAAGGTCATCTGTTCGAATATCTGCTTTCAGACCAGGTGCCTTCACAACGATGTCTTTATCAGCAGTGATGACGACCAAAATCTCACCAGTGCCGTTTGGTTTCACTGCAAGCGTGACATTGGTGTCAACTCGACATGACGCTAGAACAATAACTGCAGCGAATGACGCTGCGATGCGAGTAATTATTTTACGGGTCACTCGACAGTAGACGCAGTGTCACCAGCGAGTGGGGGCTCACTTGGTGCAACGATGCCTTCAACAGCACGGAAGGTCATACGACGCTTGCCGACATTGTCTGGGTCATCTTCCGTGTCAACAACGATGATCTGACCAGCATTGAATTGCTTGTACAAAATCTTTTCAGACAGTTGATCTTCGATTTGGCGTTGAATGGCACGACGCAACGGACGTGCGCCCATTTGTGGGTCGTATCCAACTTCGGCCAAAAATTCTTTTGCTGACTGCGTGAGTTCAAGTCCAAGACCTTGTGATTCAAGTTGGCCGGTAAGGCGCTTGATCATCATGTCAACCATCTGAACGACTTCGGGCTTGGACAATTCGTGGAACACAATTGTTTCGTCAATACGGTTCAAGAATTCTGGACGAAAGTGCAACTTCAATGCATCGTTGACTTTGTCTTTCATACGCTCGTATGACACAGCTTGGTCGCCAGTAGTGAAACCAAGATTTGCCTTGCGCAAGTCTTGAGTACCCAAGTTGCTTGTCATGATGATGACGGTGTTGCGGAAGTCAACGCTGCGGCCTTGGCTGTCGGTGAGACGACCTTCTTCAAGAATCTGCAACAAGGTGTTGAATACGTCGGGGTGAGCCTTTTCAATTTCGTCGAACAACACAACTGAGAACGGCTTGCGACGTACTGCTTCAGTAAGTTGACCGCCTTCCTCGTAGCCGACATATCCTGGAGGAGAGCCAACGAGGCGACTAACGGTGTGCTTTTCCATGTACTCAGACATGTCGAGCGTGATGAGAGCCTGATCGTCACCGAACAAGAACTCGGCAAGAGTTTTTGCAAGTTCTGTCTTACCAACACCGGTTGGTCCAAGGAAGATAAACGAACCGCTAGGACGACGAGGATCTTTCAAGCCGGCACGTGTACGACGGATGCTTTGCGAAACAGCTTTAACGGCATCTTCTTGACCGATGATGCGCTTGTGCAGCTCACCTTCCATATTGAGAAGCTTTGCGGTTTCTTCTTCTGTGAGTTTGTACACAGGAATACCGGTCCAGATGCTGAGTACTTCGGCGATGGCTTCTTCGTCGACTTCGTCGAACAAGCTGATGCCCGAGGCCTTGATTTCTGCTTCTTTTTCAGACTTTTCTTCGAGTAATGAACGCTCTTGGTCGCGCAGGCGTCCTGCTTCTTCGAAGCGCTGGTCTTCGATGGCTTTTTTCTTTGCTTCTTGTACTTCTGAAACCCGATTTTCAAGTTCCTTCAAATCAGGAGGGGTCTGCATGCGCTTAATGCGAAGGCGCGAACCGGCTTCGTCAATAAGGTCGATTGCTTTGTCTGGCAAGAAACGGTCTGCGATGTAACGGTCAGCCAAATTTGCTGCAGCAACAATTGCTTGATCTGTGATGGTGACGCGGTGATGAGTTTCGTACTTGTCACGAACACCTTTAAGAATTTCGATGGTGTGAGCAACAGTTGGCTCATCGACTTTGACTGGCTGGAAACGACGTTCGAGAGCAGGATCTTTTTCAAGATGCTTACGGTATTCATCAGTCGTGGTTGCACCGATTGTTTGCAATTCACCACGAGCAAGCATTGGCTTAAGAATGCTTGCAGCATCGATTGCGCCTTCAGCAGCACCGGCACCCACGAGCGTGTGAATTTCGTCGATAAACAACACGATGTCACCACGCGTCTTAATTTCCTTCAGAACTTTTTTGAGACGCTCTTCGAAGTCACCGCGGTAACGGCTACCCGCAACAAGTGCACCAAGATCAAGTGTGTAAAGCTGCTTATCTTTCAATGTTTCAGGAATGTCACCAGAAACAATTTTCTGTGCGAGACCTTCAACGATTGCTGTTTTACCAACACCGGGTTCACCGATGAGAACAGGGTTGTTCTTTGTGCGGCGAGAAAGAATTTGCATGACGCGTTCGAGTTCACGGGTACGACCAATGACGGGGTCAAGTTTTTTCTCACGAGCTAACTGAGTGAGGTTGCGACCGAACTGGTCAAGAATTTGGCTTCCACCTTTTTCGCCTTGCTCTTCTTTGTTGCCGGGGGCTGCTGCACTTCCGGCAGCTTCACCTTTGGCGCCAGGGCCTTGATAGCCAGAGAGCAACTGAATGACTTGTTGGCGAACTTTGCCGAGGTCGGCACCCAACTTCACGAGAACTTGAGTAGCAACGCCTTCGCCTTCACGAAGAAGTCCGAGAAGGATGTGCTCGGTGCCAATGTAGTTATGGCCAAGTTGCAGTGCTTCACGCAATGACAGTTCAAGGACCTTCTTGGCGCGAGGAGTAAAAGGAATGTGTCCCGAAGGAGACGAACCGCCCTGTCCTATAATTTCTTCGACTTGTGCACGTACGGCATCAAGAGAGATGGACAAAGACTCAAGTGCCTTTGCCGCCACGCCTTCACCTTCGTGAATCAGTCCGAGCAAAATGTGCTCGGTACCAATGTACGAGTGGTTGAGAAGGCGCGCCTCTTCTTGGGCAAGGACAACAACCCTGCGGGCACGATCTGTAAAACGTTCAAACATGTGGGGCCACCCCATTCGAAATCGGTGGATATTGAAACAAAGTGTATCGGTACGGCACGGGAGTACACCTGCGGAACCCGTAGTCTAAAAACCGTGATTATGTCGCCGCTTCTTTCGTTGCCTTTTATGGAAAACGACCGTCAACGGGTGGAAAAGGCTTTGGTGTCGTCGGTCACCACAAACGACGCATATATGACCGAAATTGCGTCACATCTCATCTCAGCAGGTGGGAAGCGTTTGCGGCCAGTCTTTACGATCATGGGCTCTCAAGTGGGCAATGACAACGTTGCAACCGAGGACGCCATTTCTGGGGCCATTTCCTGCGAACTCGTTCATCTGGGCTCGCTGTACCACGACGATGTGATGGATGAATCCGATATGCGTCGCGGCGTTGAAACCGTGAACGCAAAGTGGGGCAACCTGCAAGCAATTCTGGCCGGTGACTTTTTGTTGGCTAAGGCCTCCGAGATTGCTGCATCACTTGGCACGGAAGTTGCTGCATTGTTGGCGCGCACCATTGGTCACTTGTGTGAGGGGCAAATTGAAGAATTGCGCCATACATATAACGTCGCGCGCACCATTGATTCGTATCTAGATTCCATTGATGGAAAAACTGCTGCGCTCTATTCCACAGCCGCTCGCATTGGTGGTTTAGTAGCGGGCCATGATCGTGCCGTTGTTGATGCGCTTACTGCTTATGGGACTGCGTACGGCATGGTCTTTCAGATAGTCGACGACGTGCTTGACCTCACTGCGACTGATGAAGAACTCGGGAAGCCTGCTGGCAACGACATGAAAGAGGGCGTGTACACCTTGCCCGTTATTCATACTTTGGCCCAAGGTGGGAAAGATGCCGAGACACTGAAGTCAATTCTTGGAAACCCATTGACAGTTGAAGAACGTGACACAGTGCTGACAATTGTGCGCACGAACGGCGGCGTCGAAGTTGCTATAGAAAAAGCTCGTCAATATGTAGCCGATGCTGAACGTGCATGTGACGCTTTACCAACTGGCATTACTGCCGATGCAATGCGTGCAGCTACTGCTGCACTTCTTGCAACTGTCTCGTAATTACGACAACGCTCGGGCTGCGGCTAGCCCACTGAGGGCGGCACCTTCTACGCGCGGGCCGGCAAAAGCATCACCGGCAATTGCAAGAGTGCCAGATTCATCGATCCAACAGGCGTCCGGCCACATCTTTTTCGGGTTGGCAAAACGCCACTTCTTCATCTCGCTAGAAGTGACTTGAGCGGTGCCGAGCCAAGGAGTTGCAGCTTCGAGGAGTTCGTCGTGAATCTCGCGATTGGTCTTGTCAAAATTGGCGAGGCTCCATTCAGGATTTGCGTGAAAGGTAAGTGCAGGTGCTGCACTGATTCCCTTAGCGGTGTTATCGCCAATAAATGAGAACACGTCATCAGGAAATTGCATGCCACCAGGTGACGCCACATTGTGATTGTTGGAATTAAGCGTCACCAATAATCCGAGTGTGCGATCGTAGTCAGTGTTGCGCAATTCAGTGGGCATTTCTATTCCGCCACCAAACATTAAGGAAAACGATTGCGGAATTGGCGCTGTGAGAATCACGCGATCTGCATGGTGGGCTTCGCCATCATCAGTAGTGATCACCCAGTCGCTGTCGGCACGTGTGAGAGAAAACACAAGAGTGCTAAGCCGCACGTCAAGTCCGATTGCAAGATGTTTTGCAATTGACGTCATGCCATTTACCCCGACATATCGCACATGTCCATCAACTTCTGAAAATCCGCGGCACCATTCACGCACTACGCCAGCAGTGATCCATTTATTGACGCATGATTGAAATTCATCGGTGCGCACTGTAAAAAACTGTGCGCCATGATCCAGAGTTGCATCTTTAATACGTCGTGTAGCTAAGCGACCTCCAACGCCGCGGCCCTTATCAAAAATAGTTACTTCGTGGCCATGTGCAGAACATTCGCGTGCTGCCATGAGTCCGGAAAGACCAGCGCCAACAATAATGATGCGCATCGTCACACCGCTGCAGCAACTGCGTGCCCGTGCGGGACAAAAACCTTTTCAGCACGACCGAGGAACTCGAGCAAGATGCGATTAAAGGTAGAAGCATGTTCGATGTGCAGTCCGTGCGCACCACCGCTGATGACTACTAATTCTGCGGTTGGTATTAGCGATGCAATCTCTTCTGCATCACCACGTGGAGTCAAAATATCTTGGTTACCAACCACCACCATTGTGGGGCATTCAATATTACTGAGTTCCGCATTTAGGGAACGGTCATCTGTTGTAAGAATCGCTTGCACTTGCGACACAAAAGCATTAGCTGGATTGAATAGTTGCAGTGGTCCGATGCTTCCGAGCGCGGGAAGCAAACGACGAAAGGAGCGGGGGCCAATCATCCACCGTGCAGCCTCTTTGCCGACCGACTTCATTCCATCTTTTGATGCCATATCAGCCCAGGATTGCAAAAGATCTACGCGCCACTGATGATTTCGACACGCAGTAGCAACAAGCGTCAATGATCGAACGCGACTGGGGTGCTTCAAGGCAATGATCTGACTGATTGCACCACCCATTGACAAACCAACGACATGTGCTGATTCAATTCCGGCTGCATCAAGCACTGCTATGGCGTCGTCTGCCATTCGTTCAAGATCGTATGAGCCGCGTGGCTTGTCACTTTTTCCGGCACCTCGGTTATCAAATGCAATGGTGCGATGGCGTAATGCAAGAGCTGCACGCTGTAAGTTCCAGGAATTCTTTTCGCCACCAAGACCTTGCACCAACAAAACTGGCGCTCTTTTTGTGATACCGGTGACTTCGAAATGAATGCGAATTCCATCGGCTGCAATTGCGTATGGCATGTTATGCAACCTGCTGACGAGCGGGAATTCGTTCGATGCTGGGCCACAAATATAAATTGCGCACGACTTCATTTGTTGAATGGCGAGGTGCGAATCGCAATAAATGCGCAGCTTCGTTGCTAGCTGCTAGGCGACCATGTTGAATGAGGTCAGCAACATGGTCGGGCATTGGAGCACCGGCGAAGGTGGAAACATTTTTTGCCATCCACCAACCAAGACCAAATGACGGAAGTGGAACACGACGACCAATAGAGGTTGCACGCAACATACTGATGGCACCATTGGCAACAATGTTCACCACACCGTCTGCATCGCGCTGTGCTGCTTGGATGAACGCAGTTGCTGCATCAAAGTCTTCGACAACACAAAAGATGGGATTACCGATGCCGTAGTAGGGAATAACAGGCAAACGCAAAAGACGACCAAGCGGGCTTGGCACATGTGCACCAAGAACTGGTGCAAGTCGCAACGTACAAACATTGATGCCACGAGCAGAACGAAGTTCGGTTGCTTGTGATTCAATATTGCGGCACATGTATCCGTAAGTGGTATTTGGTGCAGTGGGCGTTGTTTCTACTGCAATGTCCGGAGAGTAACTTCCAGCACCGTACATTTCAATACCGCTACGCACGACAACTGTTTCCAATGCATCAGCTTGATGCGCTGCATCGAAGACTGCCTTTGCAACGAGTGCTGTACATGTTTCTGCTTCAGGTGTTGCGAGACGCGCATGTGGTTCCCACACACCAACATGTAACAACACATGAGGATTGAATTCTTGAATCAGTTCTGCGATGCGATCATGTTCGGTTGGGTCAACACGAACAAAGTGGGAGCGCTTCAGTAAGCGGCGTGGTGGGTCAACATCGATTCCCAGAATGTCGCCTGCCCATTCGGTGTTCTCTGCAAGTGCGGCAACGAGAGAGCCGAGTTCTCCACCCATTCCGGTGATCAGTACTCGACGATTTTTCATATTGGCACACCATGCGATTGTTGTCCGAAGGACATCTACCGCAGGTTGTGTACTCCAAGAATCAATTCACGTGCCCAAGTATCAAGCTGGCGACCACCAATATTTTCAGTGATGATGATGGCTTGCGAAGGGTCATCGATCATTCCGCTCCAGCGAATGTATCCACCGATGATGCCGAGCAAACGATCACCGACTTCTTCTGAATGAATGATGAGTTTCTGATTACGCCCAAGCATTCCTTGTAGTTCTTTGTAGAACACTTTCAAGAATGCGTCGGTGTCATCTGCTCCACTGAGTGGACGATGGTGGTATGGCATGTTGAGTTCTTCGTAGGCATGCAGGTTGTGCGGTGCAGCAATGATGGAGACAACGAGGTCGAAATGGTTCTCCCGTAGCCAGATGATTTCTTCTTGGCGACGAACGCGGCGGTGGTTATCGCCGTATCCCCCTGGTCGCTCACAAATGGCAAGGCAATCCTTGATGACCCATGTGAAATTACGAGGGGTAATTCCAAGGGCCCATTTTCCGCGAAGTTTCGGGGGCATTCAGGTCTCCTTGAAAATGTTGGCTCGGTCAAGCGGCGC
>SHUR01000095.1 GCA_009694565.1 Ilumatobacteraceae bacterium
ACCTGCATTGGCAATCTTGACGATTGCATCAACTGCACGTGGGTCGCCACCATTATTGACAATCACCAACACCCAGTCCGTGAAGACCTGGTTCTGAACACTGGCGATTGCTCGAGCCAAGAGCACTGGCCTCTCAAACGTACGCATAATGACGGCCACCCGTGCGGTGGGGAGCGATGTAGTCATCTCGTAAGTGTAGAACCCAGGGCCCGTCACCATGGTGAAGCCGGCACAAAACCGTGATTCGAACTCGGTTTACTGAGTTGCAAGACTGGCGCGAAACTCGCCATCTGTGATGAGCGCAGCAATTTCAGGAGACGGTTCAGACAGCCTCTCAAGAGTGACGCCTTTAATGCCTCCCGTAAACCTGAACACATGTGGATACGGTCCGACTGGAGATCCAGTATCAAGTCCGATATCAAATGATTCGCCACTCATTGAGAACACGATTGGGACGGACTTCTCAATGCGCGCATATGCGGCAGCAACGCCGTCGATCAGAAGCACGGCATAACCACCAGCCCCAAACCCGCCGTCATAAACATAGTCAACGATAATTTCGTGGGGGCCAACAGACAGCGAAGTCGCTGCCCGCGCAACATAGTGTTCGTGACCCAACCAGTTGTAGTGATACACCACATGACCATCATGGTCAACATACAGCGACCACCCCGCCATGTTTCCGCCCTGACACGCGATCACGCCACACACTCCCGTGCGTGGCACATCAACAACTGCAGTAATACGAAAGGAGCAATTCCTTAGATTCACAACAGATCTTTCAGGCATACGTACGTGATCAGGCGTGTATGTAAATTTATTTAGTCCACCCAGACTCTCTGGCGGCGTCATGGCAAGACCAAATGATGAGCCTGGTTCGCGCATCGGATAAATATTGTGCCGAATGGCCTGGTTATCAAACATTTCCCGCAACTCAAGAAGTTTCTCGGGAAATGCAAGTGCAAGATCTTTTCCTTGAGAAAAATCATCTCGGATGTTATACAACTCCCATTTTTCTTCTGGCCCATCAAACGGAAATGTTCCAAAACGATTCCATGGCACCCGACCGTGGTAGCACGACGCAATCCAGCCATCGTGATACAGGGCTCGATTACCAAACATCTCAAAATACTGCGTTGTGCGCGTGCTGAGCGCGAGTGCGTTGTCAAAGGTGTACAACATTGACACGCCATCAACAGGCATCTGCTGGATTCCATTTACATGTGTGGGCATCTCGATTCCGGCTGCAGCCAAAATAGTTGGCATGATGTCAATGACATGATGAAACTGATCGCGTAATCCACCAGCATCTGTTATCGCCGCTGGCCACGACACAGCCATTGCGTTACGTGTTCCGCCAAAGTGCGATGCAACTTGTTTCATCCACTGAAACGGTGAGTCGAGCGCCCATGCCCAGCCAACATTGTAATGATTCTCGCAACGCGCTGATCCAAAATCATCCATATGATCAAGAAGCCACTCAGGGTCTTCTGCAACGCCATTTTGAAATGACGGTGCACTCCATGCCCCATGAATGGTTCCTTCAGCAGACGCACCGTTATCGCCCGTGATGTAGATGAACAGCGTGTTGTCTTCAATGCCTAGTGCTTCAACTGCATCGAGCAGTCGGCCCACTTGTGCATCAGTGTGGGCAAGAAAGCCAGCGAATGTTTCCATCAACCTGCTAGCAACGGGCTTATAGCGATCTGGGTAGTCGTCCCATGCCGGAATCTCTGCAGGTCGCTCCGTCAGGAGAGTCGCTGCAGGAATCACACCAGATTCCAATTGACGCTCAAATATCTCAGAGCGCAGTGCGTCCCATCCGTTATCAAATTGTCCTGTGAATTTATCGATCCACTCCTGTGCGACATGGTGCGGACAATGCATCGCTCCTGTTGCAACATATGTAAAAAAGGGACGCTCGGGATGTGATGCCTTTTGAATGTTCATCCAAGAAATCGCCTGATCAACAATGTCTTCTGTCATGTGGTAATCATCACGACCTTCATAGGGCATGACCGGAGTGGTCTGATCAAACATGGGCGGCTCCCACTGCGACGCTTCTGCGTTGATGATTCCGTAAAAGCGCTCAAAGCCCATTCCTGTTGGCCATCTGTCGAACGGTCCAGCAAGAGTTTGTTCCCATAATGGAGTCAGGTGCCATTTGCCAAAACATGAAGTGGAATAACCTGACAAGCGTAAGATCTCTGCTACTGATGCCGCTTCTTTGGGGATCACGCTGTCGTATCCGGGAAAAATATTTGCAGCCTCTGGGATGCCGCCCATATGCACGGTGTGATGATTGCGACCAGTCAACATTGCTGCTCGAGTTGGTGAACATAATGCCGTCGTATGGAACTGGTTGTATCGCAGTCCATTTTTTGCAACGCGGTCAAGCGCCGGAGTAGGAACGGGTCCACCAAATGTTCCGCATGTTCCAAAGCCAACATCATCTAATAACACCAGCACAATGTTTGGAGCGCCCATTGGCGCTTGCGTCATCGGTAGTGGACTTAATGTTGAATCGGCAATTGTGCGACCCATTACACCCTTAAACGGCGGAGTCGCCGTTGGTAGCGACGAACCAGCAGGGCTACTCAAGATGCAAAACCTGCGTTATCAATTGCCAAACGAATTCGGTCAATCATGACGGCATCGCCAGACAGAGCTATCGAGCCATCGGCTGCCAGCGAGGACCAAGAACCGCCTCTGCCCAAAACGGCATGCAGAGTTTTTTGAGACATTGTCACCACGCTTTGGGCGCCACTGCCATCAGTCGGAACAGCTACACAGTTGCGAACATGTAGTCCACAGATCTCTGCACCTACATGAAAAGCAACATGGTGATTAATGCCCTCGGCCTTTGATGGTTCGAGCAAGACCCGAAGCGTGTGCACTAGGTCGGTACTTGAAGTTGATTCGAGCGTGTTTGACCAGAAATTGTGATTGTTGAAATGTTCCATTGACGAAGAACCATCTAGATGTCGTGCTCGAGTAATTGCCCAGTTACGAATATTGGCTGCCGGAGTACGTTGCGCAATTACGCGCAAACATGCTGCGAGCAATTCTTTATCACTCGTAGTCGCGCCTTTGGATCGCACAAGCCACGTGGCAAGTTCAGTCGCCCATCGGATGTCATTGTTAGCCAAGGCATCCTGAGATTGCTTTGCCACTTCTGCACGTCCACCAAACCCATCAATAAGTTTTGAGTGTCGCTCAAGGGGCTTGAGTGGGAACAACTTGGATTCATCCCCGTCAAACCAACCGCGCAATCCAATGTAGATCTGACGCAGGTGATGTTCAACAACTCCATATCTTTCTGACGTGAGATAATCCTCGTCATAGAGAGCCGGGAGTGTCACGCCAGATGCAATTTCGTCCATCGTCCAACCCTTATTCATAGCGCGAACGGTTTGGTCCCACATAAACTGCAACGAGTCGCGGTATCGAGTCGCTTTCTCAAGAATGTTGGCTTTCCCCGACAACGCCGGACCATGCGTTGCCACCATGTATTGGGGTGCCCAATTAATAATGTTGTCAACTCCGGGTATCAATACGCGTGGGTCACGATATTCCTCTCCGCGAATCGCATAGACGTTAAACACTGTTGGCCACACAGAGTTATGAACACACGTTGCAATCTCGGGGAAATACATATTGATCGAGTCATCACAGTCACTAGGTGAATGCTTCATTTCGACCCGCAGTCCCGCAATTGTGAGCGAAGCACTTTCTCCGATTGGATGCGTCACTGGCAAGTAGCCTGCTGTCACCGTTTGAAAAACTGGGTTACGGAACCAAAATCCGAGACCAACATTTACTGTTCCATCGGGACCGTCTGCAGGCATTGCAATTGCGAACTGCTCTACGATTCCCCGCACATACGCTGGAGCAATTTCTGCGCCGATACGTGACTTGTTGTATCCAATCTTTTCATGACCATAGATTGGCAGTGGCGTGACATGATTTGCCTCCTTAAACACTGCGGTTGTTCCCTCGACATAATGAAAATGGCTGTAGATAACTGCAGCAATCGGTGCATCAGTAATTTCTCGCAGGCGACGCAGTGCCTCTGCCATTTCTTCTTCAGACTCACCCGTATCAATAGCGATAATGCCCTCAGGTGCCTCAATAAATGTCTGGTTTGACAAGCCATTGCCGATGAGGCACCACACTCCACTTCGCACTTCGTCAAACTGCGGCTTTATAACGTCGCTTTGGGCTAGGTGATCCTTGTGAACCCTTTGGCCCCCCGGAGTGGTTACCACGTTCTGATCATTGGTATCAAAGCTTCTTGTCATCTAGACATCTTGGCACAGCCGCAACGCTCTTACGTCAGCCCTACTTTGAGGCGTTACTGTTTTGCCATGACCATCTCACGCCGGTTTGTCTTTAGCGCCGCAGTGGTGCTCTGCCTCGTTTCAATATTGGCTCTCCCCAGCGTTGCCTCTGCTGCTCGAAGTGGTGACTCCTGTAACAAAGCCAAAACAACAACGTCATACACGACAAAAGGCAAAAAAGTAACGCTGGTGTGCACAAAGGTTGGCAAAAAACTTATCTGGGTCAAAAAACCCGCACAACCCGTGCCGCCAACGGCCGTCTCATGTGCGTCTGGCGGAACTTGCAAAATCGGAGACATCACTCCGAGTGGCGGAATTGTTTTCTATGTCTCCCCCGCCGCCATTAATGCTGTCGCCGGAATCAGTACTGGTGGAATCTATTTAGAAGTTGCACCAACTGATGTTTCTCTGGATACAGGGTGGTGTTCTGACACAACGCATGCAATCACCCTTGATGACACACCGTTTAGCACCGCCATTGGCTTTGGTGCGCATAACACTCTCATCATGACAACAGGTACGGCTGATTCCATCACGCCAGCATGCACAACAGGCGCTGGAGTACTTGCCGCCAACCTCAGCATCGGAACATTCTCTGATTGGTTCTTGCCTTCTAAAGATGAACTGAACTTGATCTACATAAACCTAAAAAAACGTTCTCCAGCTCTTGGCTCACTAGCCGACTCTGCCTACTGGAGTTCAAGCGAGGTTGGAGCCGTGTGCAAGGTTGGCCGCATGTGTAGCAACTTTGTCTGGGCTCAACGCTTCAGCGATGGTGGAATGGGAGAAACCGGCAAGGGAACTCGCAGTAAATTCCGTACCGCCGGAAATGCTGTGCGC
>SHUR01000011.1 GCA_009694565.1 Ilumatobacteraceae bacterium
TAGTGCAATCTTGGAACACGGACACTTCAACTCCATCGCATCTCATAACACAGCGCGTGCGCTCGCCGGATTCTCGATTGGGCTAGCAGGCTTCTCGATTTATATTTTTTGCCTCCGTGGCTTTTATGCACATGAAGACACGCGTACCCCGTTTTATATCAACTTGTTTGAAAACGCACTGAACATCGTTTTAGCTCTGTTCCTAGTTGAGCGCCATGGTGTTTTTGGATTAGGACTCTCCTTTGGTATTGCGTACATGGCTTCGTCAGTTCTCGTCTTATGGCTTCTTCATAAAAAGTACGAAGCCGTTCAATGGTTGAGCCTTCTTTCACTTATATGGCGAGTCACCGTTGGCAGTGCGGTAATGGGCACTGCAGTCTGGGGGCTTGAACACGTATTACATCCACGGTCCGGAATGTCGCAACTTGCTGAGTTGTTCCTCTGTATCGGCGCAGGACTTGTTGTCTACATCGTTGCCCTATACGCACTTCGCGTACCGGAAATGCATGACTTTGCTTCAGTAATGCCTACTCGCAGTACGGATCACGAAACCACGTTGTAGAAAGTTACTGGTTCGTTAGTACAACGAGATCGTCACGGTGCACGGTTTCAACGACCGCAAGATCGACAAGGTCAACAGTACGCTTCCCCATGCTTGTCGCAATAACATCAGACGACATGGCCGTCAAACCACGAGCAAGCAATTCACCCGACTGGGTAATGACTTCAACAACAGCGCCGGCTTCAAATGAGCCAGTAACCGCAGTTACCCCAGCAGGAAGCAATGACGTGCCTCGCAATACCAACGCATCACGAGCACCTGCATCTACAACAACTGATCCTTCAACCTCAGCTGCGAACGCAATCCACAGTTTTCGCGCTGACAACTGGCGGTCGTGAGGCAAGAATCGCGTTCCTGAGACATCACCATTAATTGCTGCCATAACAGCTGAATCCGATTCGGCGGCTGCGATCACGGCTGTTACTCCAGACCACGAGGCGATACGTGCAGCCGCGAGCTTCGATGCCATCCCACCGCTACCCCTGTCAGATCCTGCACCAGACGCCGACACCGACAACAGCGGATCATCGGCAGCAACGACCGAGATTACTGTTGCTTCAGAATTAATTCGTGGGTCAGAGGTGTATAGCCCAGCGGTATCGGTCAGGAGCACCAACATGTCAGCAGACACGAGATGAGCGAGAAGGGCTGCAAGATGATCATTGTCGCCGTACCGAATTTCATTGTTGGCTATTGCATCATTTTCGTTGATGATGGGAACACAGCCCAACTCCAATAGTCGACCAATGGTGTCACGCGCATGTAGATACTGTTGGCGGTCAACAAAGTCATGAGGCACAAGTAATACTTGAGCTCCTACAAGTGAAAACGGTTTGAGAGCATTGTTGTATGCCGCCATTAACTGTGGTTGGCCAACAGCAGATAACGCTTGTAGAGAGAGAACATCGCTCGGACGTTCCGCCAAACCGAGTCCAGCTACGCCAGATGCGACTGCACCCGACGTGACGAGCAAGACCTCATGGCCCTGAGCACGCGCGGCAGCCAATTGCTGTGACACCAGCTGAATTACTTCAGTCTTGATGTGACCCTCTGCGTTGGTGAGAGAGGAAGTTCCAACTTTGACGACGACGCGCATCGTTACAGCATCACACTTCTGGCACGAATTCGAAACTGAATTGTGCAACCCAAACTATGTCACCCTCTCGAACCCCAGCTTTTGATAGCAATTTGGGGATTCCGAGCTTGGCAAAGCGCTCATCGATGTAGTTCAAGGCAACAGGGGTCGTCACGTCGTTCAGTGCCACTACCCGCTCGGCGTTGCGACCATGAATGCGGTACTCGTTCTCCCCCATCTGTTCCACCCATGCATGCTCTGTGTCAGGACGCATGATGATGGTGGCTTCAACAGTCGGCTCTCCTTCACGCGCATATTTCACTTGCTGAGCGAGAGAGCCGATGATGCTACGAACGTTTGTCATCGTGATTGCAGACATAGACGGATGCGGCCACGCACCAAGAGTCTCAGCATCAATGCTGTCGGTCTTTGTACCCACGATAAGGAAAGGTCGTTCGAGTAGTTCGGGACGATAATTTCCGACTTCATGCTGCAGGATACGCAACTGTTCATCAGGAGATACACCGTCAAGGGCTACTAGGTCAATCAAATAACACAAAACTCGTGCTCGTTCGATATGTCGCAGGAATTGATGACCCAATCCGCGTCCTTCGCTGGCGCCTTCGATTAGACCAGGAATGTCGGCCATGACAAATTCTGTTGTGTCGTCAATGCGCACAACACCGAGATGTGGTTCGAGAGTGGTAAATGGATAATTAGCAATCTTGGGTTTCGCAGCTGACACCGTGCTAATGAAAGTGCTCTTTCCCGCATTCGGAAAACCAACCAACGCAACATCTGCCATCAATTTGAGTTCGAGTTTCAGCCAACGCTCAGTTGCCTCTTCACCTTGTTCAGCAAACGTTGGTTCACGACGTCGGTTGTTGAAGAACTTTGCATTGCCTCTGCCACCGCGACCACCGGGAGACGCCATCCACCTGTCGCCGTGATTCACGAGGTCTGCCAAGACTTCACCGGTATACATATCGCGAGCAACAGTTCCCTCGGGTACTGCAATGATTAAATCCTCACCGCGTCGTCCGTGAAGATCTTTTCCCTTGCCATGGACACCATCTTTTGCGCGACGGTGCGGGTGATCACGAAACGCTAAAAGTGATGCAACGTTGCGATCAGCCACGAGCCAAATATCTCCACCCTTGCCGCCGTCACCACCGTTTGGGCCACCCATTGCTTCTGGTCCCTCGCGACGGAATGCCACACATCCAGCTCCGCCCTGGCCACCTTTGACATTCAATTGGGCTTCGTCGACAAAAACACTCATAAGACTGTGTCAAGGCTACTGGTGCTTCGTCGTCCATCTCGGCGACACACCACTCACCTATCGTGGAGACGTGGATAAAGATTCAACAACAGACCGAGGCGTGACGTGGGTCTCCACCATGTCGGGGTTTGATGCCGCTTTGGGTATCACCGTGGCACACGCAGATTCTTGGGCTGGCATCGGCACCACAGAGATTGCTGATCGGTCATCACGAGAAGTGGCCCTCTCTGGCACTCTCGCCCCGCTCGCTACTCACGCAGTTGGCCCTGGCCACCGAGCAATCACCGAAGATGCTGACCCGTACCGTACTTGTTTCGAACGCGACCGTGACCGCATCTTGCATGCATCTTCCTTTCGCCGACTAGCCGGAAAAACTCAAGTCTTTGTTTTTCCTGACGATCATCAACGCACACGACTCACTCATGCACTCGAAGTTGCGCAAGTGGCTGTATCAATCGCTCGTGTTTTACGACTAAACGTCGCTCTCACCGAAGCCATGGCACTTGGCCATGACTGCGGGCATGGTCCAGGTGGCCACGCAAGTGAAGATGCACTCTCTCCGTACATCGATGGTGGCTACGACCATGCGGTGTTTGGCGCAGACAATGTACTGGTACCCCTCAACTTGTGCATCGAGACTCTCGACGGAATTCGTAATCACAGTTGGTCACGACCCGCGCCACACACTGCAGAAGGCGAAGTCGTCAGCTGGGCTGATCGCATTGCCTATGTGTGCCACGACTTTGAAGACGCAGTTGACGCGGGCATTGTCACTCCCGATCAACTACCGCGACTTGTTCGCGAACGTTGCGGGAGCACAAGACGTGAACAACTCGGCGCCTTCATCACTGGCATGATTGACGCAACCGCGCACACAGGCCGCATTGGCATGGTCCCAGACATTGCTGAAGCATTGTCGCTCTTTCGGCAATTCAATTACGAACGTATCTATGATCGGCCCGAATCAAAGGCGCAGGCCAACAGCGTCATCAGCATGTTGCGGACATTAATCGACCATTACATTGAGACACCATTGCTACTGCCTGCCTGGCATGAGACTCCATTTGATGCCGGTTCGCATACTGCAATCATCGAAGCTGTCTCATACGTGGGTGGCATGACCGACCGCTTTGCATGTCGCCAAGCCGTCACCCTTCTTGATTACCCAGCAGACAAATTGCCACAAGGCATCGACACTCTGACAGCCGACAACTAAGTTCCAGAAACGCAAAAGGCACACCCGAAGGTGTGCCTTTTGAAAAATATGTAGTTCTTAATTATTCAGCAGCAGACTCAACAGGGATAACATCAACGATCTTGCGACCTTTGCGCTCACCAAACTTTACGTTTCCGTCCACAGTTGCGAACAATGTGTCGTCTTTACCAATGCCGACATTCTTGCCTGGATGTCTACGAGTGCCGCGTTGACGAATAAGGATGGTGCCTGCTGTAATGAGAGTTCCGTCGAACACCTTTACGCCAAGGCGTTGTGCATTTGAATCGCGGCCGTTACGTGTAGAACCGCCGCCTTTAGTCTTTGACATGGTTGATTAGCCTTTCGCGATGGATGTGATTTCAACAAGAGAATATTGCTGGCGGTGACCAAAGCGACGACGCTGATTGGTGCGCTTTTTGTACGTGAAGCCGTTGATCTTCACTCCCTTTTCGGTACCGATGACGCGTCCTTTCACAGACGCGCCCTTCAACTGGTCGGGAGTTGAGAGCACCGTTGTGCCATCAACGAGAAGGACAGGTATGAGGGAGACCTCGGTACCGTCTTCGACGCCCAAGAGCTCGAGCTGGACCTTTTGGCCCTGAGAGACTTTTTCTTGTTTGCCGCCTGAGGCGATTACTGCGTACATAGCGGGATTAAACCTATCTGCGGGTTGGGGTTACGACAATCGCCGAACCAATGTTTTCGGGGGATTGAGAAAATTTCTTAGTCGAGAAGGCCGAAATCGACTTTGAATCCGAGGCCAGTGCATTCTGGGCACTCGATGGCAAAGGCTGTAGACAGACCTTCCCCGATTCGTTTACGGGTCATTTCGACGAGCCCCAGCTCTGAAATATCAAAGACTTGGGTACGCGTCTTGTCACGACTGAGAGCCTGACGGAAGGAATCAATGACCTTACGGCGGTTGTCTTTGATCTCCATGTCGATGAAGTCAATAACGATGATTCCGCCGATGTCACGCAGACGTAACTGACGTGCAACTTCCTCAGCGGCTTCCAGATTATTCTGAAAGACCGTCTGTTCAAGGTTGGATGTACCGACATTTTTGCCGGTGTTCACGTCGATAACCGTAAGGGCTTCAGTGTGTTCAATAATGAGCGACCCACCAGATGGCAACCACACCTTGCGGTCCAACGCCTTGTGCAACTGCTCATGAATATGTTGTGTTTCAAACAATGAGATGGGTTCAACTTCTCGGTCGAAAAATTCAATTCGATCAGCAAGTTCTGGGTTAAAGGCAGACACGTATCCGTGCACTTCTTCGTACAGTGCCCAGTCGTCAATCAGAACACTGCGATATTCAGCGTTGAACTCTTCACGAATAGTGCGGACTGCAAGTTCTGGTTCGCGATATAACAATTCGGGACCAGTGGATTTAGCAGCTGCTTCTTCAATCTTGGCCCACTCTTCCAACAGCCGAGTCATGTCGGCAGTGAGCTCATGCTCTGTTGCATCTTCTGCTGCTGTGCGAATAATGACGCCGTGATGTGCAGGTTTCACTCGATCAAGAATGTGGCGCAGGCGACGACGTTCCGTATCAGCAAGACGCTTTGAGATGCCGTACGTCTTTGAATTAGGAATCAGCACCACAAATCGACCGGGGAGTGAGACTTCCTGTGTGAGACGCGCCCCTTTTGCCCCAATGGGGTTCTTAGTGACTTGGCACAAAATCATTTGGCGTGAACGCAAGATGTGCTCGATACGAGCGGTATCTTTCGTTTCCACATCTTCTGGGTCATACTGCACGTCACCGCGGTACAGCACGGCATTTTTCGGTGTTGAGATATCAACAAACGCTGCTTCCATTCCAGGAAGGACGTTTTGCACGCGACCATGGTAGATATTTCCGTGAATCTGACCGACATCATCTGATGGACGACTGACATAGTGCTCCATCAGACTGCGGCCTTCCATGACCGCTACCTGGGTGACTCCGTCTCGAACTTGCACGCACATTTGATAGCGACCGACGGGACGACCATTGCGCTCACGTCCTTTGCGACGCTCGATGATTTCTGCGTCAACCTCTGGTCCACGCAACACGGGTCCGCCACCGGACCGAGACTTTCCTCGCCCGCTGCGACGACGCTTCTTGTTGCCAGACGCTTCCCCATTTGAACTGGCAGTTGATGATTCTGAAGCCGACGGACGGGTGTCACCAATTTGAGGCTTGCGATTCGGGTCAGCTATCTGGCCTGCAGGACGCGCACCTGGACCCTTTGGTTGTTGAGCGGTGCTCGAGGCACCATCTGGTGACTTTGTGCGATTTTTCCCGCCACGAGAACCCCGACGACGTTTCTTGGGACCTGATTGGCCCTCGCCGTGCGTGCTTGGCTGCTCTGTGTAATCGGCTGCCGATTTATCGCCAGAACCGTTCGTGTCCATGAAATTCCCTTCCCACGTCGCGCAAACAAGCGCGCCATGCGGATCTGGCTGCTGCCATGAAGTGGCGCAACCGATCCTCGGCCATCTCTCAGGATAGCCCCCGGAGTTACCTGAAGCGCCGCATATGGACGCTCTGGACCATGCCAATCATTATGGCGAAGGCCACCGTATGGGAACCGCCGTAGGAAACAAATGGCAATGGAACCCCTGACACGGGGGTAATTCCCATGGTCATGCCTATGTTCTGGAACCCCTGCCACAAAATAATGGTGAAGACGCCTGAGCACAACAAGGTGCCCAAGCGGTCTTGGCATAGTTGGGCGGTCCGATAGATCCGCCACAGGACGATTGCAAACAACCCCAGAACCAGACCACCACCCAGCATCCCGAACTGCTCCCCAATGGCAGAAAAGATGAAGTCGGTCGACTGAACAGGGATGAACGAGCCATTGGTGAGCGGCCCAGACAGATAGCCCTTGCCAAAGAAGCCACCCGTGGAGACAGCGCGCTTAGCAAAACGGACCTGCAAAATCAATTGCTGCAAGCTGGCTGAATCGGAGTTCTGGTTCAGGAATCCGGTGATTCGGCGTAATTGGTAGTCCTTGACCAATCCGGAAACTGCTCCGCCCACGGCCGAAAAAATTGCAATCGAAGTAATCAACACGATGTATCGCATACGCGCTCCGGCCACAAGCAATACGCCCATGGCTGATGCTACGAGAACCGAGGCGGAACCGAGATCAGGTTCGATACCAACAAGAAATACTGGGATACCAATAATGAAAAGAGCTTGAATAAATCGCTCATATGAAAGATCATCACCATCTTCTTCAGCTAAAAAGCCGCACAGAAATAGCAGAGATGTCGCCTTAGCCAATTCTGAAGGCTGAATAGCAATAGGCCCGATATCAAATGACAATCGCGCGCCACCCTTCACCGTGCCTGCAACAAACACCAGAATCAATAAGAGCATCGTGATGGCGTAAAACATCTCGGCGTTGCCTCGCAACTGCACGTAGTCAATCCACATGATGACCACCATCGCCACGATCGCAATCATCACAAATACAATTTGTCTTTGGACAATTTGATAGGGATCCACTCCACGATTCATTAATTTCACTCGAGTTGCGGAAAAAATCATGAAAGATCCAATAATGCTTAAAGCGCCAACAGCAGACATCAGAATCCAATCGATGTTTCGTGTAGGTGCCGCAAAGCCTCTCTTGATGTTTCCCAGACCGGAGTCAGGACGACGTGTAAACATTGTTCTGCTCATTAGTCACGCACCGATGATCCGACTCCAACCAGACACAACGGGTTTGGCAATAATTGTGGCGCCGCAACTTCAAAACTTGCAGTGTCCAATGGATCTGCAGGGACGGCCTTAGCAACTGTGGTTTTTCCCGCGAGCGCAGTGAACACACACTTCACGACCGGAGCCGCAGCACGAGATCCGTACCCGCTCTTTTCCAAATACGCGACAACCGTGTACGGCTGTTTCGGGTCCTTGCTAAACGCTCCGAACACGGACGAGTCGTTCCATGGAAGATTGCCTGCACCCTGTGCAGTACCGGTCTTTCCCGCGATCGGTAATGATCTGCTGGGGTACGAACGGAACAATTTCTCGCCAGTGGTGGAGTGATAGATATCGGAACGAACACCTGGACCTTCCACCACTCTCGTCAATCCCCGAATAATTGGGTCGATAACTCCAGGACGCGCGCCGATATCTCGAACAACCTGTGGTTCAGCAAAATTTTGCAACACAATGCTCTTTGCAAGGTTTACGTGGCCCGACTTTCCGTTGGGAGTGCCGGGAGCCAAAATGGAATGAACGACACGAGGCCTCATCACCAAACCGCCATTCGCCAGAGCCCCGTAGGACACCGCCAATTGCAATGGCGTCGCAGACAACAGACCTTGACCAATTGAGAACTGCACATTGTCACCGACGTAAAAACCCTTGCCTTCATCCTTCGCAATGGCACCATTGGCAGCAAGTCGTTGTTTCAATGCTTTGCTTGGAATTGTTCCGATGAATTCATACGGCAGATCTATTTCCGTTGGAGAACCAAATCCGAATAAGCGAACTTGATCTTCTAAGACAGGCCGATTTCCGCGTTGAGTGAAGATTTGTTCACCAATTTTGTAAAAGAATACGTCAGACGAAACGGCAAGCGCAGACACAACATTAATGCGACCGTATTTACAGGGCGCGCCGTTACCACATACAGCGTTCTTAAAGATGCACTTGACGTTCAATTGGCAACGTTCTTTTGGAATGCTCTCCAGCTTGTATGTTCCTTCGTCCTTCAAGATGTAATTAGTGCCACCCGACAGTTGACCCGTATTAAGCGCAGCAAAAGCTACAAAAGGTTTAAATGCAGAGCCCAAGTTGTAGCGCCCTGAAATCGCACGATTCACCAAGATCGATAGGTCGGGATCTTTTGTGGTTGGAAACAATTCTGCGAACTTTTCCGAAGATATTCCTGCGTTAAACCACCGGTTATCAAAGTTCGGATAACTCGCCATAGCTACGACTTCACCAGTTTCATGATTCAGTACAACACTCGAACCTGCAGGAGCTTTGTAATACGTAATCTCAGGGTACGCGGGGTCTGGTTGTCCGAACGACAACACCGTTGGTGCTTCTGTACGGCGGCGCACTAACAACTCATTTTGAAGTGCTTGTTCCGTAAATTGTTGAATATCCAAATTGATTGACAACTGTAGGTCATTGCCTGGAATCGGTTCTTTACGTTCAATCAACCGAAGTATTCGACCGCGCGAATCGACCTCATATTTGACGTATCCTGACTTACCGCGCAATACCGACTCGTAGGTCTGTTCGACACCGAACTGCCCGACACGTGCGTCTGGGTCGTAACCGAGATTCTTGTAATACGTAGTTTCGCTTTTGCGTATTGCGCCGAGGAATCCAAGAACATGACTTGCCATAGGTGCATATGGATATTCACGTCGCCAATTTTCAACGATGTCGATGCCTGGATAGTCCTCAGAGCGCTCCCGTAGAAAGATTGCCAAGTCTTCGGAGACATCTTCTTTCAGCGGCACAGGTTGCAACTGGTTATATCTCTTCGACACATATCGATCTTCCAACTCCTCGACGGACATATTGAGTGCACCCGACAGGCGATTCCACATTTGTTGGCGGGCCAACGGCCCCGCAATGACCGCCCTATCAAGCGTGATAGTGAGCAGTCGTTCATTGTCAGCCATGATTCGGCCTT
Source organism: Ilumatobacteraceae bacterium (assembly GCA_009694565.1). Classification (GTDB taxonomy): domain Bacteria; phylum Actinomycetota; class Acidimicrobiia; order Acidimicrobiales; family Ilumatobacteraceae; genus UBA2093. Next base: position 9,793 of record SHUR01000011.1, read on the forward strand.
TAATGTCAAAAATTCGTCCGCGTTCTGATGTCAATTTCACGGTTCGTGTTCTGACTTCTTGTACTCGTTGTTCTAGGCCTGGCGCATCAACGGCTTGCAGGAACCACAATCGAACGGTGAGCAATGACCCAAGCAGCATCGCGACGGTCGCGAGAATGGCCAAACGCGACATTCTGCTCTCGAGCGGCATTAGCGAACAGCCGCCGGTTCAGTGAGCGCCCATCGACATAGTCTCTCGGCCGGAACACTCAGCACTGCATTGAACAGCCCCACAATGAGTGCGACAAATAGAACGTGCGCGTTCAAAATGCCCGTAGCGCCAGTCACTGTCGAAGCTATCGGCAACAAGATCATGCCTATTGCGCTTGCAATGGAGCCAAGCAACATCCGCGTCCACCAGGTAGGTGCGTACACCAATGACTGACCAACACCCGCAAGATAACCAACGATTGCAAAAACTGCGGCACACAAACCCATTGGCGTGGTGAGAACCAAGTCGTACAACAATCCAATAATAAATCCGCCAATAGCACCGACATCAGACCCGCGGGCAAGGCCAGCAGATGCTGCAAGCAACACCATGACCTGCAGGCATACACCAAACGGCCGCACGTCGTTGAACACTGTTGTTTGTAACGTCAGCACCATTAGCCCGACGAGAACTAGACGTGCATAGCGATTCTCTGCGAACAACAACAATCGCTCGATCATGGCGCAATAACTCGTTCAGAAGATGGTTGATACAACAAGATTCGAACAAAGTTGAGGTTTTTCAAATTTGCTGCCAGTGTCACTTCAAGAATGGGGCCAAGCGTTCCAGTTCTGTTCACCACGCGACTTACAGACCCAATCACGATGTCGGGTGGTGCAAGTGATGTTGCGCCACCGGCAGAGATGATCGGAGAGCCAATACGAACTGCGCCAAATCTCGGTTGATTTTCCACAAATCGAACTATTGGATTACGTGAAATACCCCTGCCCTCAAGTGCACCCGTCTCTCGTAATGGCACATCTAACCCCGGTGGCACCGTAATCTCGGAATTGGTTGATTTACCGGGCTGATTCGGACCAACATCTTCAGCAGGCACTGTCACTTCACCTGGAAGAGGCGCAAGTGTTGATGAAGTTGCAATGGTTGCCCCGGGCACAAATCCTGGTATCCCTGTTGTCGTAGTAACGCGCGGCAATGTGGTTGTCGTAGTTGACGATGTCGTCGTAGTGGTGTCTCCCACTGTTGCTCCTGGAGCTCCCGTCGTCGTTGTTGTTGGCGCGGGAAGATTCACAATTTTTACAGCTAACGAATAACCGGGGTCGGTCAGCAACATAACGACTGATCGTTTGTTATAGACGTCGGTAATTTTTCCAATCATTCCAGCTGCATTCAGAACTGGCATTCCAACTTTCAAACCACATTCTGAACCACGGTTGATTTCAACCGTTTGCGTAAAGTTTGACGGAGATTGCCCAACCACTTGTGCAGTACACGATGCAATTCCTGCAAGTGTGGGCAGTCCGTTCAACGACAACAGTTCTTGAGCCTCTCGCACGCTTGCAATGGCAGAGATAGTGGATCCTTCGCTGAATGCAACGAGGTCGTTAAGGCGATGATTTTCCTTCACGACATCGTTGTAATGAGTCATACCATTCCATGCGTTACCGATTGGACGAGTAACAACTTTTGTCGCACTCTCAATTGGGCGAAAGACCACACCAAATGCTGACCGAGTAAAATTAATTATCGAGGAACCACGGAGGTCCATCGTGATCAAAATCACAGAGGTAAGCGACAGCAGGAGAATCGCCCGACGACGCGTGAAGGATAAGTCCGCCACGGGATTAGTACTACAGCTGGTCGAGTCCTGGGAAGGACATCATTCCGCGCATCGCTTCGATGTTTTCAAGCGCGCGACCTGAACCGATAGCGACCGCATACAACGGATCAGGGGCTATGTAACACGGCATTCCTGTTTCATGAGTGACGCGTTGTGTCATTCCGGACAGCAATGCCCCACCACCCGACAGATAAATACCACGGTCCATAATGTCTGCTGCCAATTCAGGTGGCGTGCGATCGAGAGTTGACTTCACTGCGTCAATAATGGCAGCAATTGGCTCTGCGATGGCGTCGCGAACATTGGCTGAGGTGATCTCAATAGTGCGGGGCAAGCCCGAAACCGTGTCTCGCCCACCCACATCTCCCGTAAGTTCTTGGGAAAGAGGCCATGCAGAAGCCATTTGAATCTTGATTTCTTCTGCCGTATTAATTCCGATATCCAATGAATATTCAGCACGCACGTAGGCAACGATTGCTTCATCAAGTTCATCGCCAGCCACACGAACGCTCTGAGCAACAACTATGCCACCAAGGGAGATCACTGCGACTTCTGTGGTTCCGCCTCCAATGTCAACAATCATGTTTCCGCTTGGCTCATGAACTGGAAGATCTGCACCAATCGCAGCCGCCATTGGTTCTTCAATGATGTGCACCGGACGGCGAGCACCGGCGTATTCTGCAGCATCTTGAACGGCGCGCTGTTCAACTCCGGTAATTCCTGACGGAACACAAATAACCATTCGTGGTTTACTCCAACGACTAGTTGTGACGCGCTGAATGAAATAGCGAAGCATTTTTTCACAGACGTCGAAGTCAGCAATGACTCCATCCTTTAACGGGCGAATCACTTCAATGTGTTTCGGCGTGCGACCAAGCATGCGCTTTGCTTCCCAACCGACAGCAACAGGCTTTCCATCACGCATATCGATAGCAACCACAGAAGGTTCGTTCAGAACAATTCCTTGTCCGCGCACGTACACCAAAGTATTGGCAGTGCCGAGGTCGATTGCGATATCACGCCCCATCGACAAAGGATTATTCCGATTCATAAAGAGATCTCCCTGAGTTGGCGTGGAAACGTCAACTCTGCAGAAATGCTAACTACCCGCGCCCTAGAGGGCGGGAAAGAAGATTCCGAGCTCGCGTGCGGCCGATTCGGCTGAATCAGAACCATGAACAAGATTTTCAGTAAACAAGGTTCCGTAGTCACCACGAATGGTGCCAAGGTCTGCCTTGCGTGGGTTTGTAGCACCCATCATTGTGCGAACGATCTCCCATGTGTCTTCTGGGCCTTCGATGGCAAGAGCAACTACGGGCCCACGGCCCATGAACGCAACAAGTTCTGCATAGAATCCTTTGCCCACATGCTCTTCATAGTGACGAGCAAGAATGGCGGTGTCAAGGGTGCGCAACTGCATTGCAGCAATACGGAGTCCTTTGTTCTCGAAACGAGCCAAAATGGCCCCTACAAGTCCGCGTTCAACGGCGTCGGGCTTCAACAAAACTAGTGTGCGATCTGACATGCCGTTCAGGCTACGCCAGGAGCGTTCGATTGCCCCTGAACTCGGGGCCCCATCAGGGCAAAACGCGACGGAGATGGGTTCTGGCAGCTCCCACCACGTACAGTGACCCGGCCACCAATATGGCATCGTCACTCGTCGCATCAGCCAAAGCGATGTCACAAGCCTTTTCAACCGTGTCAGCCACTACGACTTCGGAACACCCCATACCACGTGCCACATCTGCAATCTCTCGACCCGAACGAGCTCGAGGTGACGGTGCAGTGCAACAAACAACCATTTCGTACTCGTCGACCTTTAGAGCAGACAAGGTGTCGCTGATATCTCGGCCACCTAAGGCACCGACAACAAGAATACGGCGACCATGCGGATCAAAGTCTTCAAAAAAGACACTGGAGCAGACATCGGCGCCTGCTGGGTTATGTGCTCCATCAAGAATCACGAGCGGTTGATGACCGACCACTTCGAAACGACCAGGCATTAGTACTTCTGTCAAACCTTCTTGCACAGTCTCGGCGTCAAGGGCGGATCCAAAGAAGGCTTCAACCGCTGCAATCGCAACCGCGGTGTTATCGCCTTGATGCCACCCGTGAAGCGGCACAAATAGGTCAAGATATTCTGCACGATGTGTACTGATGTGTACTGAACGACCACCTAACGCGAGATGATTATCGACCACATCGAATTGTTCACTGCGAATCAACATTTCTTCACATGGCTCTGCAACAAATATTGAACGAAGATCTTCATTCGCTTCGCCAATGACCGCGACACAACCAGGTTTAATAATGCCGGCTTTTTCCGTGGCGATATGAGCCAACGTTGGGCCAGCAAATTCAGTGTGATCCAGTGCAATATTTGTAATGACTGCAACATCTGGGTTCACCACGTTCGTCGCATCCCATCGACCCAACATTCCCACTTCAATAACCGCGACCTCTATTGCATCATCAGAGAACCAACGAAACGCAGCCGCGGTCATGATTTCAAAATATGAAGGCCTCACCGTTCCAATGCCTTCGGCGTTAGCCACTGCCGCTACCGAATCAGCAAAATCAATCTCTGCAATCGGCTCGCCATCCACTTGAATACGTTCGCGAACATTCTCAAGATGCGGACTGGAATACGTTCCAACCTTCAGCCCATGAGCCATTAAAAGTCGAGTAATAATCTGAGACGTGGAACCTTTTCCGTTTGTCCCAGTGACGTGAATAACCCGAAAATCATTCTGTGGATCTCCCAGTACTTCAAGTAGTCGTTCAATAGTTGTGGTGGACGGTGACTCAATGCGGCCCGTCTTTTCATAGGAGGCATGCTCGTCGAGATACACGAGCGCTTCTTGATAATTCATTCGGTCCTAAGAAGCTGCGCGGCGCTGACGAGGTGCTCGTGCGGCAGTTTTTGAAACGAGTTCAGGCATTGTCTTATTCTTGACACAGTCTGCATTAACGACAACGCGAGCAATATCTACACGACCAGGCAATTCGTACATTGCATCAAGCAATGTCTCTTCGAGAATGGAACGTAACCCGCGTGCACCAGTTCCACGAGTCATTGCGAGTTCTGCAATTGCTTCTAACGCCTCTGGAGAGATGTCCAATTCAATGTCGTCGAACTCAAACAATTTTGCATACTGCTTAACTAGTGCATTTTTAGGCTCAGTAAGAATCTGCATCAGAGCTGGCTTGTCGAGCGCATGTACTGCGCCCACCATGGGCAAACGACCAATAAACTCTGGAATCATTCCGAACTTCAACAGGTCTTCGGGGAGAACTTGCTCGAATAATTCGCCTGGGTCTTTGTCTGCCTTCGATGCAACTGTGGCGTGAAAACCCATGCCCTTGTGACCAATGCGTTGTTCAATAATCTGCTCGAGACCCGAAAACGCTCCACCGCAGATGAACAACACGTTGGTTGTATCAATCTGGATGAATTCCTGATGCGGATGCTTGCGACCACCTTGTGGAGGTACAGACGCAACGGTGCCCTCCAAAATCTTTAGCAGTGCCTGCTGCACGCCTTCACCAGACACATCGCGTGTGATGCTGGGATTCTCTGCCTTGCGAGCAACCTTGTCGATCTCATCGATGTACACGATGCCCTGCTCTGCACGCTTTACATCAAAGTCTGCTGCTTGAAGAAGTTTGAGCAAGATGTTTTCAACGTCTTCACCGACATATCCGGCTTCAGTCAACGCCGTTGCATCAGCAACAGCAAACGGAACATTTAACATGCGAGCGAGCGTTTGAGCCAGATGTGTTTTACCGCAACCAGTAGGACCGAGAAGAAGAATGTTGCTCTTTTGCAGCTCTACTTCATCACGGCGAATACCGGTGTTTTGTTGCATGTACTGCAAACGTCGGTAGTGATGGAAGACAGCTACAGAGAGAACTTTCTTTGCGCGCTCTTGCCCCACCACATATTCATCGAGGAATGTGCGAGTTTCAATAGGAGTCGGGAGTACATCGAGACGCACATCAGAGCGCTCGCCGACTTCTTCTTCGATGATCTCATTGCAAAGGTCGATGCATTCATCACAGATATAGACACCCGGTCCTGCGATGAGTTTCTTGACTTGCTTTTGGGACTTGCCGCAAAAGGAGCACTTCAAGAGCTCTCCTGTGTCACCAAACTTGGCCACGAAGGCCCTCCTCGAACTGTGCTTTAGCGAATTGGACCGGAACGGTCCGTTAACTCGCGTGATGAAATCACACTGTCGATAATGCCATACTCGACGGCCTCATTGGCTTCAATTACGAAGTCACGGTCCGTATCGGCATGAATTCTTTCCATGCTCTGGCCCGTGTGCTTGGCAAGAATCTCTTCTAGAAGGTCGCGCATACGAAGGATTTCCTTGGCTGCGATCTCAAGATCGGTCACCTGGCCATAGCCAACCTGGCCATATGGCTGATGGAGAAGGACACGGCTGTGGGGCAAAGCAAGACGCTTTCCTTTCGTGCCTGCAGCCAAAAGGACGGCCGCTGCAGAGGCTGCTTGACCGAGACAAATGGTGGCAATGTCGTTCTTGATGAACTGCATCGTGTCGTAAATAGCAAATAATGACGTGATGTCGCCACCAGGGCTGTTGATGTAAATATTGATGTCGCGATCTGGGTTTTCGCTCTCCAAGTGAATGAGTTGCGCACAGATGAGGTTTGCCACGGTGTCGTCGATAGGCATCCCCAAGAAGATGATGTTCTCTTTCAACAACCGAGAGAACAGGTCAGAGGTGCGTTCTCCCCTGCTGGTCTGTTCAGTGACGTTTGGTACGTAGTAATTCTGGAAGTTCATTCTGCATCCTCTGCTTCGTCTTCATCGTCTTGGTCATCATCATAATCAAGGTCGTGTTCTCCGAGCACCGTATCGGTAGAAAGAACAGTTCCATTCTGGTCGACAAATGTGGAGTTGTGAAGCAACCACTCGAGCGCTTGTGATTTACGCATCTGAGCAACAAGATCACCGATGGCGTCATTTTGCTCGTAAGCCTTACGTACCTTCGCAGTCTTTTCATTAACGCGAACGCCGATTGCTTCAAATTCCGCTTCAAGATCTTCATCGCTGACGGTGATGGCTTGAGCCGATGCAACAGCGCGTAGTGCAAGATCAACCTTGACGGCCTTTTCTGACTGCTCTTTCATTCCAGCAATGAATGACTCTGTGTCTTGACCTGTTGCTGACAACCACTGATCAAGAGCGATACCCTGCTGTTGGAATTGCTGAATCGTGTTTTGAACACGCGCCTGCATATCTGCACCAACCATTGATTCTGGTGCTTCTATTTCAACAAGCTTTGCAAGTTCGTCTGTGAGACGATCAACAACAGTGCGACGCATCTGATTGACGCGCATTTCGGTGTAACGGTCGCGAAGCGATTGACGCCATTCAACAACGGTGTCTGAGTCTGCAATATTTGCTTCAACCCATTCATCAGTGAGTTCTGGTAATTCCAAAGTTTGAACGCGGTTTACAGTAACTACAAAATCTGCTGCTTCTTCAGTGCCATTTGGTACGGCATTAAAACGCAAAACATCACCCTTCTTTGCACCTGTGAGTTGATCATCGAATCCGGGAGCAACCCAGGCGCGCCCAATTTCGTAGGTCCATTCGTCGACATTAAGTCCGGCGACAGGCTCTCCGTCGCGCAAACCTTCAAGGTCAATAACTACGTTGTCGCCTACTTCTGCGGCCCGATCAACATCAACCAATGAGCCGAAACGGCGACGCTCTGTGGCAACTGCTTCTTCTAGTTCTTCATCAGAAAGATCGGGACTCGACAATTCAATGCGCAGTCCGCCGTATCCGGGAACCGAAATTTCTGGGCGCACCTCACAAATTGCTTCGAACATCACTGGATACACGAACTCTGCTGGAACAGGATCGTTGTTGTTTGTCAACGTAACGTCAGGAGTTGAAATGATGTCGACATCATGCTCGCGCACTGCCTTGCTGAGATATTCAGGAATCGCATCTTGGAGTGCTTGGCCTCGCGCAGCATCAATTCCAATACGTGCCTCAAGCACGCGGCGGGGAGCTTTGCCTGGCCGAAAGCCAGGAAGACGCACTTCATGAGCGATCTTTCGGAATGCAGCATCCAAGTTGCGGTCGAATTCCGACTCGTCAACTTCGATGGACAACTTGACTTTGTTGCCCTCTAGGGCTTCGAGAGTGCTTTTCACAGGTTGCAAAGTGTATCGGCGCGCCTGACTGACTGTTCTTTTGCCGCCTGATTGACGGGTTCGCTTCTCTGGTGCCGTTTCAGGCAATAATGGAGCTATGACTCTCTGGAAGCCCCACGCCCTAGCCAACCCGCACAAGGGGCAAATCAACTTGCGCAATGGCGACAAGGTCGTGTCCACGGTTGACCTTGATGGAGTGGCCGCTGGAACCGAGGGCAAGGTCATCTTGTCGAATGGATTTAATTGGTTGCGCTACCGCGTTCTTTTTTCACACGGCATCGAAATCGGTGACCTCGACCATCGCCACCTTGCGCCCACCGGTCGCACTGCAAAGCGTCTCGCCCGCATTGCTAAGAGCGCCAGCTAAAACCTCCCGATAGCATCATCTGAAACACCGCGGGGTGTGGCGCAGTTGGTAGCGCGCCTGGTTTGGGACCAGGAGGCCGGGAGTTCAAGTCTCCCCTCCCCGACCAAGAGCCGTCAGTATTTCTGGAGAAGATTTTTATGCCTGCAGACCTAGATGCCGCCAAATATGTGTCATTTACGACATATAAAAAAGACGGACATGCGGTTTCCCTCCCCGTGTGGGTTGTGCCTTTTGATGACGGATATGCCTTCACTACTAGCCACGATGCATTCAAAGTAAAACGTGTGCGTCGCGACCCGCGCGCCACCTTGGCTGTTTCCACGTTCAAAGGCCTAGTCGCCCCTGAAGCCACCGTCCACCAAGGATCCGCTGTCATTCTCGACGGTCCCGATTCAAAGCGCGTGGCTGATTTGGTGCGCAAAAAGTACAGGGTCATGTATCTCGCGATTATCGCGCAATCGGGGCTGAGGCGGGTATTCGGCAGGGCCTCCCACGCAGCTGACACTGCGATCAAAGTCACACTGACAAAATAATTTGAGATACCCCTAGGTTTTCCACAGGGGCACCGCTAGTCTGCTCAAGCGCTTCGAGTGCACCCATGGGTACAAACCGGTATCTATGGCCCTTATAAGGGAGATACCCCCATGGACACCCGTCCTACTTTTGCTGACCTTGGTCTGCCCACGCCCCTGGTTGATGAACTGACTTCTCAAGGTCTCATCGAACCATTCCCCATCCAGCAAGTAACCATCGCAGACGCGTTGGCTGGTCGTGACACCCTCGGCCGCGGCCGCACGGGATCAGGCAAGACGCTTGCTTTCACATTGCCGTTGTTGGCTCGTTTGCTCGAGAGCAACAAGCCGCGCGAGAACTACGCACCACGTGCACTGATCTTGGTTCCAACTCGCGAGCTGGCAAACCAAGTGTGTGACGTTCTTGCACCGCTCGCACGTCGCCTCGGCATGCGTACCACCACCGTCTACGGCGGCGTTGGTTATCCAAAGCAAATCGAAGCATTGCGCAATGGTGTTGACATCGTTGTTGCGTGCCCAGGTCGATTCATTGACCTCATGGAATCTGGTCACGTTGATCTTGATGCAATTGAGATCACTGTTCTTGACGAAGCAGACCACATGGCAGAACTTGGATTCCTTGAGCACGTCACACAGATTTTGTCAAAGACCCCTCGTGATGGACAGCGCATGTTGTTCTCTGCAACTCTTGACCGCGGAATCGACAAGATTGTTCGCAAGTTCCTGAACAACCCTGTTACCCACGAAGTTGAATCAAATCTTGAAGATGAAGCAACAATGACGCACTACTTTTTCAATGTGTCACAAGCGAATCGTTTTGACGTGTTGCAAGATTTGTGCGCAGCACCTGGCCGTTCACTTGTATTCACTCGCACCAAGCATGGCGCACGCAAACTCACCGAAGCACTCATCAAAGCTGGAGTTCCTAGCGTTGAATTGCACGGTGACTTGTCGCAAAATGTTCGCGCACGTAACTTGGCCGCCTTCTCAGGCGGAAAAGCAGACACGCTTGTCGCAACAGATATCGCAGCACGTGGTATTCACGTTGATGACATTGCGCTTGTTATCCACGCAGACCCACCAGAAGAGCACAAAGCTTTCCTTCACCGTTCGGGCCGTACTGCTCGCGCCGGGGCAGAAGGAACTGTCATCACCATGGTGACTGAGAACATGCGTCGTCACGTCAAGCGTCTTGCAAAAGATGCAGGCATCGACCCCATCTCAATCAATGTTGCTAAGGGCGACGCCATCCTTGAAGAAGTAGCTCCTGGTGAGCGCGAATTCAAAGAAATGCCGTCAATCGAAGAGCGTCGCGGTGGCGGCGGACGCAATGGCGGAGGCGGTCGCGATCGCTCACGTTCAGGCGGCGGCCGTTCATATGGTGGCGGCGGAGACCGTGGTCGTTCAGGCGGTGGCAAGTCATACGGCAGCGGAGGTGGCTACGGTGGCGGACGCGATCGTCGTGATGACCGTGGCCCTCGTGATGATCGTCCACGCGACGACCGTCCCCGTGAAGACCGTGGCCCTCGTGATGATCGTCCACGCGACGACCGCCCTCGTGATGATCGTCCACGCGACGACCGCCCTCGTGATGATCGCGCACCTCGCGGCGACCGTGATTTCCGTGACCGTGGCCCGCGCAGTGATTCACCTCGCGGACCTCGTCCTGACTCACGCCCAGGACGCCCGGGCGGACCTCGTGGTGAGCGCTCAAGCAGCTCTCGCCCAGCGCGTAGCTACTAATTACAGATCTGAGTGGTCTGGTCTCATCCACTAGACCACTCACCTTCTGCCCACAGTAGGGTTTGCTTATCGAACACCAAGGGGGGCCTATGGAACGATCAGTTGATATCGCTGTAGTTGGAGCAGGTTTTGCTGGAATGTACATGGTGCATCGCGCACGCAAAGCAGACCTGAGTGTTCAAGTGTTTGAGGCAGGCACAGACGTTGGTGGCACCTGGTACTGGAACCGGTATCCCGGCGCACGATGCGACATTGAAAGTCTTGAATACTCATACAGTTTCGACAACGACCTGCAACAAGAGTGGGAATGGAATGAGCGGTACGCCGGTCAAGCTGAAATTCTTACCTACGCACAACATGTCGCTGACCGTTTTGACCTTCGGCGAGATATTCAATTCTCAACTCGTGTCACTTCAGCAATCTTTAACGAGAAGTCATCCAATTGGCGAGTCACGACAGACCACGGTGATGTTCTCACTGCACGATTCGTAGTTTTTGCAACAGGGTGCTTGTCATCAACAAACGTGCCCCATTTTGTAGGCGCAGATTCATTTACTGGCCCCACATATCACACGGGAGAATGGCCTCACGATGGTGTTGACTTCACGGGCAAATCAGTCGGACTCATCGGCACTGGATCTTCGGCCATTCAAAGCATTCCCATCATTGCTACACAAGCAAAGCACCTCACTGTGTTTCAACGCACGGCTACCTATTCCATCCCCGCCCGCAATGACACGATCGACAAAGAATATGTCGAGGATGTGAAAGCCAACTACAACGAATTCCGTGATCTCAATAGGCAACAAATGGGAGCCTTTGGATCACGCATACGTCGCAACGAACAATCTGCATTGGAAGCCTCCGATACAGAGCGTCGTCAAGAATTTGAACAACGTTGGGAAGAAGGTGGCTTTGCATTTTTGTCCTCCTACAACGACTTTCTTCTTAACCATGATGCCAATGAAACCGTTGCAGAGTTTGTACGGGAAAAGATTTACTCCATAGTCAAAGACCCTGACACTGCAAAAAAACTTCTTCCTACACAAGTCATCGGCTGCAAGCGCCTATGCCTTGACTCTGGTTATTACGAAACGTTTAACCGACCCAACGTGTCGCTCGTTGATGTTGGTTCTGAACCCATTGAAATCATTACTGAACATGGCCTTATTGCTGGCGGCAATCAACACACATTTGATGTATTGGTATACGCCACAGGCTTTGATGCAATGACCGGTTCGCTTCTGAAAATTGATATTCGTGGTCGCAACAACCAACCTCTTGCTGACGCATGGAATGCAGGCCCTGTCACCTATCTTGGTCTCAGCACGGCTGGATTCCCCAATATGTTCATGGTGTCTGGTCCTGGCAGTCCATCAGTGTTGACAAACATGATGATGTCTATCGAACAGCATGTTGAATGGATCTCTGACTGCATCTCGCACATTGTCTCTTCTGGGAAATCAACAATTGAGACCACCGATAAGGAACAGACCGAATGGGTGGCATTTGTCAATGCTGTTGCTGACATGACACTGTATCCGTCGTGTAACAGTTGGTACCTGGGCGCAAACGTTCCCGGTAAGCCCCGCGTATTTATGCCGTTACTCGGTTTCCCTACGTATGCAGACAAGTGCACAGAGGTAGCTGCGAACGGGTACGAAGGATTCGTTCTGACCTAGGTGGACGAACTCGCAATTTCTTGCCAAAAAGACCTCCGACCCCCTAGCGTCTAAGTATTAGCCACATCGCGTGGCATCACTAAGGGGTATGCACCATGAAAAATTACGACAAGATCTATATCAATGGCCAGTGGGTGGCTTCAGAGGGTTCAAAGACCATTTCAGTCTTTGACTCAACTAACGAAGAGGTCATGGCGACCATTCCTGAGGGAACCGCCTCAGACGTCACGAAAGCTGCTGCAGCTGCCAAGGCAGCCTTCATTTCCTGGAGCACATTGCCAAAGGCTGACCGCGCCAAGTACCTGAACGCAATTGGCGATGCACTTGTCGCTCGCATGGATGAGATTTCTTCTGCAATTTCACGCGAGACCGGAATGGCAAAGGCATTGTCGAACATGATTCAAGTGGGACTTCCCATCAACTCCTTCAAGCAGGCAGCAGCTCTTGCAGAATCATTCGAATTCGAAAAAGAAGTTGGCAATGCGTTAGTCGTTCGCGAACCAATCGGTGTTGTCGGATGCATCACCCCATGGAACTATCCATTGCACCAAATCGCAGCGAAAGTTGCTTTTGCAATGGCCTCAGGTTGCACCGTTGTATTGAAGCCAAGCGAAGTTGCACCAATTGATGCCTTCATGCTTGCTGAGATCATTCACGAAGCAAAGCTTCCTGCAGGCGTATTCAACCTCGTTACCGGAACTGGCCCTGTTGTTGGTGAAGCAATTTCTGCAAGCCCAGATATTGACATGATTTCGTTCACTGGTTCAACGCGTGCCGGCAAGCTTGTAATGCAAACCGGTTCAGAGACTGTCAAGAAGGTCGCACTTGAACTTGGCGGCAAGAGCGCCAACATCATTGGTGAAGATCTTGATGAGGCAACATTTGCAAAAGCAATCATGGGCGGAACCGGACAGGCATTTCTTAACAGTGGTCAAACGTGTTCACTTCTTAGCCGCATGCTGGTTCCACGTTCACGCCTTGCTGAGGCTGAAGGCCTTGCAGCAGCGGTTGCTACTGGCGTGAAGGTCGGAGACCCATTTGCTGAAGGTACTAACGTTGGACCACTTGCTTCAGCAGCACAGCGTGACCGCGTGATTGGATACATCAACAAGGGAATCGAAGAAGGCGCAAAGCTCATTGCTGGTGGTCTTGGGGCTCCAGAAGGATGCGAAAAGGGTTACTACGTCAAGCCAACAGTCTTTTCTGAAGTCCACAACAAGATGACCATCGCCCAAGAAGAGATCTTCGGACCTGTCCTTGTTCTGATTCCGTACGACGGCATTGATGATGCAGTGGAAATCGCCAACGATTCTCCATACGGCCTCGCCGGCGCAGTATTCGCAGCCGACAAGGAAACCGGTATCGCAATCGCACGCCGTATTCGCACTGGTCAAGTAACCGTCAATGGTGGAGCCTTCAATCCCAACGCTCCATTCGGTGGATACAAGCAATCAGGTATCGGTCGCGAATTGGGCGAACATGGCTTTGAAGAGTTCCTGGAAGTTAAAGCGCTTTTGTTGTAGACAAAATTTCTTATAATTTTTCTAGCAACTGAGTTAATTCAGAATCCCCGATTACCCCAATGCGTGTGGTGGCTGTTCCGTCCTTGGCTATAAAAACCCATGCAGGCTGATACGGCACTTTGTATTTGAAGTAAATGTCACCGGGCGTGTCATCTAGATTGGCAAATGTCAACCCGTGTCGCCCAACAAAAGACTGGTACGACGACTGGTTGCCGGCCCACGCCACACCTACAACAGTGACTGTTTCAGCAAATTTTTTCCATGTCTCCTCGACCGAGGAGGCTTCAGCATTACAAGTGCGTCAACCAGGCGCCCAGAACCACAACACCACAGGCTTTTGAGCAAGCGCGTTCGACAATACAAACGTTTCACCGCTGACAGTCTTTGCCACAAAATTGTCAGCGTTTGAGCCTGGCTGAGACTCTGTGGTTTGCGAGGATTCAGTTGTCACAACTACGGCGTCAGACGACGATGGGTCTGAACCACACGACGCAAGGCCCAAAACTGCAACTACAACAATACTTAACCTGCGAATTCTCACATTTTTATCCTAACGACTCAACAAGTCGCGCCACGCACATCACTTCATCGAGCACTTTGACATGTGCCTCACCAATCGGAACCTGCAATAGAGCGCGAAGATCTTGTTTTATGGTGGGCAATTCAACAGATTCAGGCGTAATTTTCAGCCCGTTGATAGTTGTTGACTGCAATATTCCAGCACTGATTTGGTACGAGATATGGCCGACTGATAGCTCTAAGTCACCTTGCTGTCGCAAAGCATCAGCTTGTCGCTGTCGAAAAAGTGCAGTGTTAAGTGAGTCGATTCGGTTACGCGAGCGTGCTGCTTCTTCAAACCGCTGATTGTTGGAATGTTCCATCATTCGAGCTGTCAGAAGCGACACCACTTCATCAGATTCACCTCGCATATTGCGCGCAACAGTGTCTACAACAATTGCATAAGTAGAGGCGTCTCCAGAACCCGAACAGGGACACTGTGCTAGCCCAAGGCGCGCAGCAGAACACACGGACGCATCCTCGGGCGCCACATAATTACGGCCCATCCGAATGGTGCATCTACTAAGGGGCAGAACAGATTCAATGGCATCAACAACGTCACGTGCCATGCCTCTGGTACGAATTGGTCCAAGCATTATTCCTTTTGCAGATGGCACTTTAGAAACGACAAGCCGTGGCCACTCTTCATCTGTTGTGAGCCGCACATAGCAATACTTTTCACTCCGAGTTCCTGCATAGTTGTAACGGGGTCGAAGCCGCCGAATAATGCGTAATTCAAATACTTCAGCTGTGACAGCATCGGGTGTTTCAATACATTGAATACTGTGCACCAATTTCAACAGCGACCCGACCTTCTTGCGGGTTTCGCTAGTACTGAAGTAACTGCGCACACGTGTACGAACATTGGTTGCTTTGCCCACATACAACACCTCGCCTGCAAGATCAAGAAACAGGTACACGCCTGGTCCACGCGGAAGATCTTCAGTCATCTTCAGTTTCTGAGATTCTGGGTGAGCTCCGAGAGAAGGCAATGCAACCAGATCATCAATATCATAAACACCAAATGCTGCAGCACGTTCAATGAGGTAGTGCAACAAGTCGCCCGTCGCTAACACGTCATCCATTGCACGATGAATGGGTTGATGTGGAAAATTGAAATGAGCTGCCAATGTTGACAGTTTGCAATTTGGCACTTCACTGCGCACAAGTCGACGCGCCAATGTGACCGTATCAACGATGGCATTTGACAGCGGGTCATAGCCATGACGTTCGAGTGCTGCGTTCAGAAAGCCCACGTCGAATCGAGCATTGTGCGCCACTAACACCGTGCCCTGAACAAAATCAAGAAATATATCGAGCACATCTTCTATGCGAGGAGCATCTGCAACCATGGACGATGAAATTCCGGTCAGCATGACAATGTTTGCAGGGATGGGCTGGCCAGGATTGATCAGGGTGCCAAATCGAGAAACTTCTTCACCCCCGCGATACTTCACGGCACCTATTTCAGTAATGGCGCCGAAGGCGCTCGATGACCCAGTTGTTTCAAGGTCAACAACACAGAAAGTTACCTGGGAAAGCAATGTGCTCTCTGAGGTAAACGACCAGTTCTTTTTCACCTACGTCACTGTAAACGACAGGTGCTTCACCTTCATTCACTACGCTTGTCACAACTACACAAGGGGACAATCATGATTCACGCAGTTATCGAACAATGGCACGCACACATGCGCGGAGAGCTAAAAAATGGACTCGACATCTTGCTCGACGACAACTGCGTCTTTCTCTCCCCCATTGTCTTCACGCCACAAGTGGGCAAAGAGATCACCAAGATGTACCTCATGGCTGCCGGCCAAACCTTGCCTGGCGAAAAGACCACATCAGACGAACCAAAGAACGACTCAACCAAATTTCGCTACACAAAAGAGGTGCTTGACGGAAACACCGCAGTACTGGAATTTGAAACGACGGTTGAAGGTAAGTACTGCAACGGTGTCGACATCATCACGTGCAACGACCAAGGCAAAATCATCGAATTCCGCGTCATGATGCGCCCACTACAAGCCATCAACGCCGTGCATCGCCAAATGGGCGAAGCACTAGACAAAATGAAAAAAT
>SHUR01000012.1 GCA_009694565.1 Ilumatobacteraceae bacterium
GAAGCCATCAGATCTTCAGGGCGTGTTCTTTTCGTCGGCGACGCCGTGTGTGCCACTGACACATTGACAGGAGAAGGAATTGGACAGGCTCTCGAAACGGGAATCGCAGCCGCAGAATCTATTCATGTGGGCTCCTCCCCTGCTGATGTCCGTGCTCACTATTCCAGAGCAATTGACAAAACCTTGCTGGCTGACCATCGGATGTCTGTAGCGCTCAGTGCGGTCTTAGCGCACCCATTCTTTGCACGCCTGGTCCTTGCGGTTGTTGATACGAACAATTGGACCCGCACCAACTTTGCTCGATGGATGTTTGAAGATGAGTCACGCGCCATTGTTTTGACTCCACGGCGCTGGCATCGCCAGTTCCTGCGCCGTTCGGGTGCGTACCAGTCCTGACAGCAGAACTACGGTAGGAGCCATGAAGACACGCCTTACCGAAATGCTCAATATTGAATTGCCCATCATGCTTGCGGGCATGGGCGGCGTTTCCTATAGCGACCTCGTTGCAGCGGTGTCTGATGCCGGTGGCATCGGCACCTTCGGTGCGGCGCCGATGTCAACAGAACTTTTAACCTCCGAAATGGCCCGCGTTCGCATGTTGACCGACAAACCCTTCGGTGTTGATCTTCTTACTGCAGCGCCCGACTCAATCACGCGCAACATTCAGGCAATCATCAACGGTGGAGCAAGTATCTATGTTGCCGGACTTGGTGTGCCACGTGAGGTCATCGATGAACTACATAGCCACAACATTCTGGTTGGTTCTATGTGTGGAAAAGTACGTCATGCAACTGCCGCTGTCGCAAGCGGATGCGACTTTGTTGTTGCACAAGGAACCGAGGCTGGTGGCCATACCGGTGTAGTTGCCACGATGGCGTTGGTGCCACAAGTTGTTGACGCAGTCAACGGCAAGGTCCCCGTAGTTGCTGCCGGTGGAATTTTTGATGGTCGCGGGTTAATGGCTTCGCTTGCACTGGGCGCAGACGGTGTGTGGATTGGTACCAAGTTCATTGCAACTCACGAGGCACACACAGGCAAGGGATACAAAGAAAAGATTATTGAATCACGCGAAGACGACGTAGTGGTGAGCAAGGGATACACAGGAAAGACATGTCGCGTGATTCGGACCGAGTGGAGCAACCATTGGGAGCAGAACCCATCTGAATTGCAAGGTTTCCCCGGTCAAGCCATCGCTGCAGCACAAGCAGGAATTCAGCAACTTGGCTCAGGACCAGAAGTAGTACTCGACACCAATCGCGCGTTTATGGCTGCAGGTCAAGCTGTCGGCGCAATTCATGAGATTCTTCCAGCACGTCAAGTTGTCGAAAATATTATGAACGAAGCCCGACGCACACTTGAGCGCCTCGCAGCATTTCGATAATTCATAGTGTTTTCCTTACTGCGGCGTAACCGCGATGTGCGTCTGGTTTTTGGCGCACAAGTGGTCTCATATCTTGGAGATTGGTTTGCCTTTGTTGCACTTGCAGGCTTGGTAGAAGACGTCACCAACTCACGATTCCTTGTGTCGCTTGTACTTGTGTCGATGACCATCCCTGGTCTTTTTATGTCACCCGTTGCGGGTTCGTTTGCGGACCGATTCGACCGTCGCAAAATCTTGATTATTGTCTCAATTCTTCAGGCATTTGCTGCGTTGTTACTGCTTCTTCATTCTGTTGCAGGAATTTGGATCACATTTGTTGCTCAATGTCTTATTGCTGCCCTTGCTTCATTTGTCGGACCGTCAACCAGCGCATCGGTACCCAACTTGGTAGACAATGAAGACGACTTGCGCAAAACCAATGCACTCTTTGGAAGTACATGGGGGACCATGCTTGCTGTTGGTGCAGCATTGGGTGGAGTCTTTGCCGCAGTCTTCGGACGCAATGCAGCATTCATCGCGAACGCCGTTTCATTTGTCGTAGCAGGCCTTCTCTTTTCAGGCGTGAAGCGACCAATGCAGAGCGAACGAACACAGAACTCAAATAAAGGCCGCGTGCGCCCCATTGCTGACATGAAAGAAGCAATCAATGTTGCAAAGAAGGACCCTGTCATTCTCGCTCTTTTGTGTTCCAAGATGACATTTGCTGTCGGTGCAGGAATAGTTAGCCAACTCGCAGTTCTCGCATCAAATGTTTTCAATGTCGGCGACTCAGGCCGCGGATTACTTATTGGTGTGCGCGGAATTGGTTCAGGTCTTGGCCCCATTCTTGGAGCTCAAATCGCGGGTCGTGATATGGCAAAACTTCTGAAAGTGTGCGGATACGCGGGGTTAGTTTTTGCAGTGTGTTACGTGGGTGCGGCGTTGAGTCCATTTATCGGAATGGCCGCAGTGTTTATTGCACTCGCTCACCTCAGCGGAGGCGCACAATGGACCTTGTCAACGCTTGGCTTACAAATGGAATCGCCAGATCATGTGCGTGGTCGCGTGATGGCTGGCGATATGGCAATGGTGAACACAATGATTGGTTTTACCAGCATCCTTGCCGGACTCACCTCTCAATTCATCGGTGTGCGTCCGGCAATCATCATTTTTGCGGCAGCTGCAGCAGCCGCATCAGTCGTGTACCTGTTTGCAACAGCCGGAATTATTCGGCGTCTGCGCAACGAGAAGCTGCAGCAATAAGCCGTTCAGGTCGAGGGTCACCATCTGTTGTTGTCATCATTGTGTTCATGACGTAAGCAAAACCAAGCTCGCGAGAAGGCTGTGCGAATGCACATGAACCGCCGGCGCCATTGTGTCCAAAACTTGTCGGACCAGCAAATGGCGTTCGTTCAGAGTGCACCATAAAGCCCATTGCAAAATCTGTAGGAGACAACAGAATCGTATCTAGCTCACCGTATGGCGTGTTGCTTGTGGTTGCTCTGTTACGAGTGTCCTGACCGAGCAGGCGAACACCATCGACGTCAGACACAAGCGCTGCATAAATACGCGCAAGCGAACGGGCATTGGAAATTCCGTTTGCACCAGGCAATTGGGCTTGATGCACATCTTCTCTATTAAATGCACCTTGACCAAATGCTCCATTAAGTGACAACGCTGCTGCGCCCCTTGTCCCTGGGCCGCTTGTCTCCATCATTATTTTCACTTCTTCGGGTGAAAACTTCGGAATGGGATGTGCCATCAACCGCGCAACGCGAGATTCGAGTTCTGGTGGTAACCCAACGTGCATCTCTGCGCCCAACGGCCCGGCAATCTCTTCACGTACGAAATCACCAAGACTCTTACCGGTTACACGGCGAACCAGTTCACCAGCTAGCCAGCCAAAAGTTAACGCGTGATAGCCGTGAGTCGAGTCAACTGGGAATAGCGGTGCCGTGTCAGCAAGCCGAGCGGTGATGGTGTTCCAATCAAGCGCATCTTCCAACGAAATATCACCCTCAACTGTGTACAAACCGGCACGGTGAGACAACAGTTGCGCAACAGTGATGTCTGCTTTGCCGCGAGCGGCAAATTCAGGCCAATAGGCAGAAACCTTTTCGTCGTAGTTCAACAAACCACGCTCAACACACATTGCCACTGCAATTGACGTCATGCCCTTTGTAGTTGAGAACACGACCTGAAGTGAATCGGTGTCATACGGAACTGTCTGATCTTTGTCTCGCCAGCCACCCATGAGGTCAACAACACATTTACCGCGGTGATACACCGCAACTCCTGCGCCTCTGTCTTCCTTGATGTCAAAACTACGAACAAAAGCATCACGAACTGGCTCCCAGCCGGGAGCAACAACATCAACTGTCAGTATTGACATGATCAGGCGTCGATAATCGCGCGAAGTTTTTCGATTTGGCCAACGGGGTCTGGGCCGATTGGGTTCACTGACAACACAGTGACACCTGATTCCTTGAAAGCAGCAACGCGCTCTTTGATGAAACCAGTCGAACCAACAAGGTTGGCGTTCATGATCCATTCGCCAGGAATTGCTGCAGCAGCTTCGGCCTTCTTGCCTTCAAGGTAGAAGTCCTGAATGTCAACTGCTTCTTTTTCAAACCCGTAATCGCGGCAGATGTCGTTGTAGAAGTTCTTACCGCGTGCACCCATGCCTCCGACATACAGCGCCATGTTCGGACGTGCCATGTCAAGAACTTTTGTTTGGGCATCGCCTGTAAGCGAATCATCAATAGCCAACATTCCGCCAGCTGAAATTTCAAGGCGCGCACGTGACGGATCACGCTTTGCAAGACCTGCCTTCAATTGATCGCCCCATACATTGTGATAGCGCTCTGGGTAGAACATGATGGGAAGCCAACCGTCAGCGATTTCTGCTGTTGCTTCAACGCTCCTGTCCTTCAAAGATGCCCACCAAATGGGGATGTCTTTACGCACTGGGTGGTTGATGATTTTGAGTGCCTTACCGAGACCAGTTCCTTGACCAGCTGGAAGCGGAATGTCAATTGTCTTTCCGTGATACTCAAGTGGTGCTTCACGCGCCCACACATTGCGGCATACCTCGATGTATTCCTTGATGCGCTGCATTGGCTTTTCGTATGGAACTCCGTGGAACCCTTCGATCACTTGAGGACCAGATGCACCGAGACCCAGGATGAAACGGCCATCGCTGACGTAGTCACATCCTGCAGCGGTCATGGCCATCAAAGCGGCAGTACGTGAGTACACATTGACAATTCCGGTACCGATTTCAACGCGATTAGTTTTTGCGGCGAGGTAACCCACTTGAGAGATTGCGTCAAAGCTGTAGGCCTCTGCGATCCACACCTGGTCAAGGCCTGCCTTTTCGAGTTCGACGACCCGGTCGGCGGCTTGCTTAAAGCCATCCGAATAACTGATTCCCATTGACAACTTCATAGTCTCTCCTTTGTATACCCTCCCGAACCCTAGAACGACATGAGTCACCCGAGCGAGTTCTGAGAATCAAGGTGCCAAATAGCCGATCTGGTGCAACAATGCACTCGTGACAATCATGCCCCACTCCTTCCATGTTTCAACTCGCGACGACCTTTCCCTGCGGATGTTGCAATGGTCATCGGTTGACGAGTCCCCTGGCATCCCAATTCTTCTTATTCACGGCCTTGCCTCGAACGCTCGACTGTGGGATGGACCGGCGCGACGCCTCGCCGAACTAGGTCATGCAGTAACGGCCATTGACCTTCGTGGACACGGCCTTAGTGACAAACCCGCCACTGGCTATGACATGGCGAATATTGCTGAAGATGTTCTCGATGTAATCAACGCGCTCAGTGCACGTCAACGCAATTGGGTACGGCCTCTTGTTCTTGGGCAATCATGGGGTGGAAACATCGTGGTGGAATATGCACATCGGTATGGCGACACTATTCGTGGCATCGTTGCCGTTGATGGCGGCAGTATTGAATTGTCACAAGCATTCCCCGAATGGGAGCAGTGCAAAACGACGATGGCGCCTCCAGCAATTGCAGGCATGCAATACGACAAACTTCGTTCATACATTCGCGCAGCTCACCTTGATTGGAGCGAAGAAGCAATTGATGGTCAGATGCACAACATGGAACGCATGGCCGACAACACCATTCGTCCACATCTAACTTTTGATCGACACATTGATGTTCTGCACGGACTGTGGAAACACAAACCGTCAATGTTGTGGTCAGAAATAACAGTTCCGGTCATGTTTACGCCGGCATCTCGCTCGGAAGATCACCACACCCAAATGAAACGCGCGCAACTTCAATTCGCGCTCGACAACCTTTCCCACGGTCGCGTTGAATGGTTTACGCCTGCAGACCATGATTTACACGCACAATTTCCACTGAAATTCGCGGGTGTAGTTGACGACGCCATTACTTCAGGATTCTTTTCGTGAGCCTTCCCCGCATTCTCGCAATCATGGGCTCAGGCGAAACCGCCCCCACCATGGTCACCACACATCGTCGTTTGACATCGCTGCTTCCATCGCCGATTAAAGCTGTCGTGCTTGACACTCCGTACGGGTTTCAAGAAAATGCACCGGAACTTGCTGCAAAGGCTGTCGAATACTTCAACACGTCTATCAATGTTGATCTTGTCGTGGCCGGATTAACCCGATTGCACGACACTCACCTTAGAGCAGATCCTGTTGCAATCGAACGCGGACTTCGCGCTCTCGCCGATGCCGACTACATCTTTGCTGGACCAGGCTCGCCCACATATGCATTGCGCCAATGGTCTGAATCATCTGTTGCCCGAATCATGATTGACAAGCTCAAACATGGCGGAATCATTACATTTGCTTCAGCCGCCGCCCTCACGCTCGGAAAGGCAACCGTGCCGGTGTACGAGGTGTACAAAGTAGGACAAGATGTTCAATGCCTTGAAGGGCTAAATATTCTTGCAAGTATCGGAATCAATGCAGCTGTTATTCCTCATTACGACAACACGGAAGGCGCAAACCACGACACCCGTTTCTGTTATCTCGGTGAAGCACGTTTGCAGATGTTTGAATCATTGTTAGACGAAGACACTTTTGTACTCGGAGTTGATGAACACACTGGTTTAGTAATTGACATTGATGCAGCAACAGCCAGTGTTGTCGGCAATAGCAATGTCACAATACGTTTGCGCACTGAATCATTTGTGTACCCCACCGGTTCAGTCATTCCGCTTTCACTTCTGCAGTCTCCCTTTTCGTTGTTAACAGGATCTGGTGAAGTTTCGTCCAGTCATTCCGTCACAGCGGTGCCAACCGCATCAAGAACAGTCGCTGCGCAACCGAATTCACTTGATGCAGCACTTGTGGAATCAACCCAGCAATTTGACCAAGCAATGGAACAGCGCGATGCGCTTGCCGCTGTTAGAGCGGTTTTGGCTCTTGAACAAGCAATGCGCGATTGGTCAATCGATACATTACAAAGCGATGTTCTTGATAGAGCTCGCGCCACGCTTCGTTCAATGATTAGCCAATTGGGTGATGCAGCAATTGGTGGAGTGAAAGACCCTCGAGAAGTTGTGGCTCCCTTTGTTGAGGCCATGCTTTCTGTGCGCGCCACTGTTCGAGCCGAAAAGCGTTTCGATCTGTCAGACATCATTCGCGATGTGTTCGCTTCACTCAATATTGAAGTACGCGACACACCAAAAGGTGTTGAGTGGTCTTTGCCACCCAAATAAAATCAGATGTGGTGCAGACCAGAGATCCTGGTACGTCCACGAAGTCCTGTTGCTGCGTACACAACGATGAACATTAAAGTGCCCGTCAGAATGATGGTCGCACTTGCTGACGTATCAAGAAAGTACGAAAGATACATTCCCGTGAATGCTGACACGGCCCCAATAACCGGAGAAATCCACAGCATGCGAGCAAAAGAGTTTGTCAACATACGCGCGACTGAAGCAGGAATAACCAAGAGTGCAGAAATGAGAAGTGTTCCGATCACTCGCATTGTCACAAGGATTGTCAGCGACAAGAGCCCCATTAGCAACGCTTCAATCCATGCCACGCGCACGCCAGAAACCTGAGCGACTTCAGGGTCAAATGTGGCGAACAGGAATGCGCGATACAAGGCCACCACAACGATGACGCTCAGAATTGCGACAGCAGATACAGCAACAATGTCAATCGTTTGCACGCCCAACACGCTTCCAAATAAAACGGCTTCGATACTCTTCTTGGCCTGGCCGTAGCGATTCAATAAGGCAAGACCCAAAGCGAACGAGGCCGTAGTGACGACTCCGATTGCTGCATCTGCCCCAATTAAGCGACGCCGTGCGATGCGGCCAATGATCACTCCGGAGGCAACCCCCCACACCCCAGCACCAACGAAATAATTGACATTCATCACCGCTGATGCCGCAGCACCACCAAAAACTGCATGCGACAAACCATGACCGATGTAGCTCATGCCACGCAGCACAACAAACACGCCAAGCAAACCGCATAGTGCGCCAGCGATTGTGGCCACAATGATTCCGTTGTTGAAAAACTCATAGCGAAACGGTGTGAGAAGTCCGGCAAACACAAATGACATAGCTAGTCCAACCGAGACATTCTCTTAGCAATATCAGCACCTACTCCGTCAACCACAACAGGCATCCCACCATGAATGAGAACTCCCATTGGCGCACCGAAAGTTTGTTCTAGGACCTCAGGAGTCAACACTTCAACAGGCGATCCATCGGCAATGATCTCGGAATTTAAACAAACCAGTCGTGGTAAGTGTGCAGCTAATCCATTCAAATCATGTGTTGAGAGAATGATGGAAACGCCCTCATCATGAAGATCTGCGAGTAAATGCAGGACTTCATGTCGAGTACGAACATCAACGCCAGACGTTGGTTCGTCGAGCACTAAAAGTTCTGGCTGGTGAAACAATGCACGCGCCACGAAAACTCTTTGTTGCTGTCCACCAGACAATTCACGAATGTGCCTATTTTCAAGACCCCCGAGACCTAGACGTTCCAAAACCAATAATGCATCGGTTCGCTCATCTTTCGTTACCCGCGGAAGGTGGCCGGTAGATGATCGCGTCATCACCACTACTTCAAGAACCGTAACGGGGAAATTCCAATCAACTGTTTCCACTTGAGGCACGTACCCCATGCGCAACTGGGGCTTCTTAGTCACATGTCCCTCGACGGGACTAATTGATCCAAGAATCGCCTTCAATAAAGTGGTTTTGCCAGAACCGGATGGCCCAACTATGCCTATGAAGTCACCCTTACGGACTGTGAGGTCGATGTTCTTGATTGCAAGAGTTGAGTTATACGCACACGACATATGCGCACACTCAACCAAAACTTCATCCATCACTGCGGATAGTCCGCCCGGTCTGGGATCTTCGTGTCAACAGACACCGCCTTTAACGCTGTTGCATCGCCGCCGAGCGCTTCAACAATTGTGATGTAGTTAAACTTCATTAGTCCAGCCCATGAATGGTCTGCATCGCCAGGTTTTCCTGGCAAGTCATCATCGCGCAACACATCGATATAACGGACGCCGGTCTCCTTACCAATCTGCTCGAGTATCGGAGATGGAAATACTTCACTCCCGAAAACTGCCTTTACCTTCTTTGACTTCACCTGGTCAATGAGAGCTGCAATATCACTTGGGGATGGCTCTTCAAACGATTGTGGCTGCACAGCGCCGATCACTTCATATCGGAAGTGCAAAGCGAAATAAGCATACGCATCGTGGTATGTGAGCAACTTTCTGTCGTTTGCTGGAATAGTTGCAGTGCCAGCCTTCATTGCCTCGTCAAGATTCATCACGAGCCGCGAGACAGCTACGTAATTTGCCTCGTACTTATCAAGATTGGCAGGGTCCGCATTCAAGAGAACATCGCGGATAATTGACAGATACGGCAATATGTAAGGAGGGTTTGTCCACAAATGTGGGTTCGGTTTGCCGCCGTCTTTGGGGAATGAAAAATCATAAATCCAGTCATTTTCAGCAAGAGACGAGGTGCCCAATTCACAAATGACTGCTTTAGGTGCATTTGCTTTTGCTAACTCGCGGATGGGGTCTTCTAACATCATCCCGTTAACGAAAATAATGTCAGCTTGTTCAAGAGTTGCTGCAGCACTTGGTGGTGGTTCAAATGTGTGTGAGTTAGTTCCTTCCGGGACAATGCCCTGAACGATTGGACCAATATCTCCTACAATCAGCCCGACCAGATTTGTGATGGGAGCAACAGTCGAAACAACACGCAGAGTCCTTCCCGTCACTCTAAGACCAGATGCACAGGCGAGACGAGACTCTTTCAGTTTTTCATCTGGGCCACTTGGATCACTAATGTTTTCCGGGCTGAGGTCACCTTTGGGTTGCTCAACTGAATCACTAGACGAGCAGCTTGCCAGAGACAGGCACGCAAAGACCAGAGCGGCGGTGAGGGAATTTCTACGCATCGTTTCAGGTTACTTGCGCTTGAACCCAGTTCACATGCCGTCTAGCGCGGTGAGACCGTTATTTGGAACGACCGCACAGCCCGAGCAAAGATATTTGCTTCGACGTCGGGTTCGGTCACTACGGACAAGCCAGTGGCCTGTGCAGATAGTTCTCGGAACATGGTCGTCAATACGAGCCGTGCGAGATTCGCGCCGACGCACAGATGAGTTCCAAATCCGAACGAGAGGTGCGGGTTTGGATTCCTGTGAATGTCGAACATGAATGGGTTATCGAAGACAGACTCATCGCGATTTGCCGAGGGATACAACAAAATAAGTCGATCGCCCGCTGCTATTGGTTGACCGCCAACGACATCATCAGATAATGCCGTGCGGAAGAAATTATTCAGAGGCGTGACCCACCGCAAAACTTCTTCCACCGCCGAACCAATAAGTTCTGGCGTAACTGCCAACTCTTCCCACTGTTCTGGATGATCGATGAACGCACGTATGCCATGGCTAATAGCGGTACGAGTCGTCTCAGCACCGCCCGCGATGAACAATCCCACCTCGTGAAAAATTGCTTCTGGCGGCAATTTTTTTCCATCAATTTCCGAGTGTGCCCAAATTGACATGAGGTCATTGCGCGGACACGCAGTGACCTCTTCCATGATGGGCATCATCGCGCCAAGGAATTCCCGGTTTGCATCAATGAATTCATTCATGATCAGCGGATCACGATCTCGCATATCGGTACGCATCAATCGTTCGCTCCACGATTTGACCTGAGGCCACATCTCCTCGGGAAATCCGAGCAAACGTGCAGTCAGTCGAGCGGGCAATTGCCCTGCAATTAACTCAACAACATCGAACTCTCTCTGCGATACTGCTTCTGCGACAAGCTCGGCCACTATTGCCTCTACTTCTGCAGTGCGTGTTGCAACACCAGCATGAGTTAGTTGTGGTTGCACCAACATGCGTTGTTGACGATGTCGCGGATCATCCTGAGCAATCATGTTGCTCTCCCCCGGCGAAAGCACCACCCGATAAACGCCCGAAGACGAGAACACCGACGACCGCCGTTCAACATCCATGATGTCTGCATGGCGAGTGATCCCCCACAACTTGTTTTTCACGTCGCGATACACGGGCTCATTGGCGCGCATCCATGCCCACACGTCATGCGGGTTTGATTGATATAACACAGGATCCAAAAGGTCAATGGTCATTCGTTCAGTGTCTTGGCTCATGTCATGTCATTTCTGTGAGGTGGATTGCGACCAGGTTTGCCCGGACTGTGGATTTGGTTCTGATGGCAGTTTTAACACGCGTTCGCCCAAAATGTTTCGCTGTACTTCTCCTGTGCCCCCACCAATCGTGAGCGCCTTTGAAAACATGTAACCGCTGTACCAACTTTTGGACGTGATCGACTTGCCATCAATGGCGTCATCTTGTCCGATGACCATCGCGTAGGCACCGGTGATATCGCGGGCCAATTCCATCACGGTCTGTCCATGTTCATCAGCCATGATTTTTCGAATACTCGCCTCTGGACCGGGCTGCGTTCCTCTCAGTCGGGCGGTTAATGTGCGCATCCGAATGATTTCAAGAATTGTGTGTTCGATATAAATATTGACAAGCCGATGACGCATTGTTCGATTCGTAATATCTAGTTTTTTCGCTTCAGCGATGACGTCAAGTGCCGTCGGACCATTGCCCCAGAGAACTCCACCAGTAGACAAAGAGACACGTTCATTTCCCAAGGTAACTTTTGCTAAACGCCACCCATCATTGACATCTCCGACCACATTGGCATGAGGAATGCGCACGTCAGTAAAAAACACTTCATTAAAGCTCTCCGCCCCGGCAATATTCTTAATGGTGCGAATTTCAATGCCAGGGAGATCCATTGGACAAATAAAATATGAGATTCCCTTGTGTTTCGGTGCGTCAGGGTCAGTTCGGGCAATCAGAATCCCGAATTTTGAATAATGAGCACCCGTGGTCCACACTTTCTGACCATTCACGACCCATTCGTCTCCATCGCGCACTGCACGTGTGCTCAAACTTGCTAAGTCACTTCCCGCACCCGGCTCTGAAAATAACTGACACCAAATTTCTTCAGCAGTGAGCGCTGGCATGACATAGCGATCTTTTTGTTCCTGCGTGCCTGCAAAAATAATTGTGGGTGCAGCCCACCCAATGCCGATTTGATTTGATGGTCGCGACACGCCAGCACGCGCCAATTCGTCATCGATAATTAATTGATGAATAGGGTCTGCGCCGAGCCCCCAAGGCTCTGGCCAATGTGGAGCAACATATCCCGATTCGGCTAGTTGAACGTTCGAAGGGTTTGGATTCGTCACTAGCCACTCACGAATGACATGCCGCCGCGGATCATTATTTCCTGGGAGCAATTCGTCCATGCATTCAGAGTAGGCGCACAGCAATTCCCAAGGGTCAGCCAGAGTTTCCTGATCCTCAAATCGGAGACTTTACGGGCGCCCGACTACCATTACTGGAATGAACAAATTGGGGTATGACGGAAAAGTTGCAGTAATCACAGGAGCTGGAGGCGGACTTGGTCGCCAGCACGCTCTCTTGCTTGCCTCGCGCGGGGCGCTCATCGTGGTCAATGATCTTGGCGGTGCAGTTGATGGCGGAGGGTCTGATGCAAGCGCTGCGCAAAAGGTTGTCGATGAAATTCGTGCAGCTGGCGGAGAAGCAGTGGCAAACCACGACAGCGTGTCAACGCCTGAAGGTGGAGAATCGATCATCAAGACCGCCATCGATGCATATGGTCGTGTTGACATTGTCATCAACAATGCAGGCATCTTGCGCGACAAGACATTCCACAACATGACATCTGAATTTGTTGATCCAGTGATTGACGTTCACTTGAAGGGCGCATTCAATGTCACTCGTCCTGCATGGATTCACATGCGCGAACAGGGATACGGACGCGTTATTTCAACGTCATCAGCAGCAGGAATCTTTGGCAACTTCGGCCAGGCAAACTACGGCGCAGCAAAAATGGGTCTGGTTGGATTCACGCGAGTGCTCGCAGCCGAGGGCGCTAAGTACAACATCAAATCAAACGTCATTGCACCGCTTGCATTAACTCGTATGACGGAAAACTTAATGGTCGGAATTGGTGACAAGCTTGATCCATCGCTTGTCACACCAATCGTTGCGTGGCTTGCACACGAAGATTGTGATGTTTCTGGTGAGATCTATTCAGTCGGTGGTGGACGCGTTGCACGTGTATTTATTGGTGAGACCCAAGGTTTCTACAAGCCAGGGCTGACATTAGAAGATGTCCGCGACAACTGGACACAAATCCGCGATACAGATGGTTACCAAATCCCTGCCAACCTTCCAGAAGAAACTGGCATGTTCTTTAACGCTATGAAAGACACGTGACCGAAGAATCAGTTGACGCGCTCCGTGCTCGCGCTGCGACATGGCTGGCAACCAATCGTCAGCATGCCCCGCGTGACTACGGAGCTATTTGTCCTCCGAATCTCATAGAAGAGGCGAAGAAATGGCAACGACTGATTTTTGATTCCGGATTCGCTGGCCTTCATTGGCCAACTGAACACGGTGGACAAGGGCTTTCTCCAGCCCATCATGGCGCATGGGTCGAAGAGTGCGCAAAGGTCGGAGTTCCCCCTGTTCTGAACATGGTGGGGCTCGTCTTAGCGGGCGCTGCAGTGATGACGTACGGAACTGACGAACTAAAACAACAACATCTTCGTTCAACGCTCAATGCAGACGAAGTGTGGTGCCAATTGTTCTCTGAACCTGGCGCAGGAAGTGACCTTGGTTCACTCTCAACGCGCGCCGATAGGGACGGTGACCGATTCATCATCAATGGTCAAAAGGTGTGGTGCAGTGGCGGCCGTTGCAGCAACTGGGGAATTCTCATGGCGCGCACAGATTTTGAAGCAAAGAAACACGAGGGCATTTCGTTTTTTCTGATTCCGATGGATCTACCTGGCATCGAAGTACGACCACTCAAGCAGATGACTGGCGAATCCGAATTTGATGAAGTGTTCTTCACAGACGTCGAATTACCTGCGGAATATCTCATCGGTCCACTGCACGGCGGATGGGGTGTCGGCATGGCCGTGCTCACCAACGAACGCGGCCATATCGGCGCAAGCATCATTGGTCTTGAGCGGCGACTTGAATCATTGGCAAGTCTCGGCAAGGACCGCGAACTCTCCCCTACCCAACGCCAGCAACTTGCCGCTCTCATTTCAACTGGTACTGCGTACAAATCTGTCGCACAAACCCAAGGTCCTGTCGCTTCCACCGCATCGTCATTGATGAAGCTTGGAATAACAGAGATGAGCTTCAAAGTTGCAATGTTGCGCGGAGATATTGCAGGCGCCGATGCAATGCTTGAGGGCCCCGATTCGCTTGGCATGATGTCTGCTCCGGGCGGAGGAATTGCCGGCGGCACAAGCCAAGTGCAACGCAATATCATTGGGGAGCGTTTGCTTGGCCTTCCACGAGAGCCAAAATGACCCAGAACATTGCATGCAATGATGCCAGTCTCATCATGTCTGTCGATGGGGTCACTATCGCATTACATGATTTCGGTGGAACGGGCTCTCCCGTGCTGTTGTCTCACGCCACCGGTTTTCATGCACATTGTTGGGAACCTGTCGCACATGCTTTGAATGCCCGTCATCATGTTGTCGGCCTTGATCATCGGGGATATGGCGATGCAGAAACTGTTGATCCGACCACAATGACATGGGATCAATATGGTCTTGATGCACTTGCTGCCGCTCGAGATTTGTACGCCCAACACAATGAACCAATTATCGGTATTGGCCATTCCATGGGTGGAGCAAGCCTGCTGATGGCAGCACATAGCGAACCTCACCTTTTCAAAGCACTCTTTGTCTTTGAACCGATCGTCTTTCCTCCACCAGACCCTGATGCAGGTGAGCGCCCTGGTAGTCCACTCCCTGCAGGAGCCCGCAAACGACGCAGTAATTTTCCATCTTTTGAAGCTGCCATTGAAAACTTTGCAGCAAAGCCACCAATGGCGGCGTTTAATGCTGTTGCTCGCGAGGCATACGTTCGCCATGGATTCAAACCAACAGCCGATGGTGAGATTGAATTGAAATGTCTTCCCGAGCATGAAGCACGCACATATGAGACGGGCGGAATAAGTGGTGCTTGGGATTCACTTCCCTCAATCACAACTCCTGTATGGGTTTTGTCCGGCGCGATGGCCCCTTTTCAGCCATCAACATTTGCCGTCTCCGTTGCAGAAAGAATTCCTGCAAGCACATACGTGCGTTGGGATGAAGTAGGACATTTCGGACCGCTGGAGAAACCGGAACTAATAGCGCAGTACGTCGCTTCTGTTGTTGCCACCTTGTCATGAGTTTTGATACAGCTGGAGATCAACTTTTCGAACGATTGCGCAAGAAACGAATTTTTATTTCAATATTCGGAATCGCAAGCACAGTTGGCGACTTCAGCATTGTGTGGCATGTCACCGGATTCTTGTATGCACTCGGATCCATGCATCGGCTGCACCAAGCGATTGCACTATCCATTGCACTAGGTGCAGAGAGCATCATCGTCAACCAAGGCGTGAAGAGAATCTTTCGACGGGAGCGTCCCACCGTGTCTGGCGATGAACGATTCGATGTACGTACGCCAAGTACCTCTAGTTTCCCCAGTGGCCACGCATCATCTGCCACTTTTGCAGCAATCATCCTCATCTCGATAACTGGATTTCCGCTTGCAATTCTGTGGATCATCATGGCGGCCATTGTTGCGCTCAGCCGAGTCGTGGTCCGCATCCATCATCTGTCAGACATTGTGGGAGGCGTGATTACCGGTGCAATTTTGGGAGCTATTGCAGTCCCAATCATTTCGTCGATTATTGGCTAGTAGGTTGGCTCTATGAGTGATAAGCGGATGAGCGACACAGAGTCACTAATGTGGCGACTTGAAAAAGACCCGTATCTCGCGTCCACTTTCGCCAATATCACTATTCTTGACAGGCCACCGAATATGGATGCGTTGTACTCCCGCATGGAACGTACATCAATTCTTTTTCCGCGCTTACGGCGTCGTGTCCTTCCTTCGCCAGGAAATTTTGGGAATCCAACATGGGTCGACGACCCATCGTTCGACATTCGTTACCATGTGCGCAATATTTCTCTGCCGGAACCTGGCGACATGCGCCAACTTCTCGACCTCACCACATTGTTAGTGGCTGATCCATTCGATAGATCACGCCCCCTTTGGCACTTCATCATTGTTGATGGTCTTCGTGGTGGTCGCAGCGCCCTCGTTCAAAAACTCCATCACACCGTGACAGATGGTCAAGGCGGAGTGGAACTATCGCTGCAATATCTGGACCTCCAGCGAGACCCTGCACCACTACCCCCGATTGATCCCGAGCTCGTCAATGCCGCCCATACTGCTTCTGAGCCAGACGCAACAGAAGCATTACGAGGTGCAATGACTGATTCATTACGGTTGCCAATAGCTGTCTTGCGCCAAGTGCGCGACGTGTTGTCCGATCCATCGTTGATCGGAAGCATTGGTTCGTCTACCTCGGCAACAGTCAAGGGTCTCATTGCCCAGCTCAACGAAGTTGATTCCTCACGATCTCCACTATGGACATCGCGCTCTTTGCGTCGTCGTCTCGAAACAACACGCGTGTCGTATTACGACATGCGTGGTGCTGCGAAAGCTCTGGGCGGAACGTTAAACACCTCCTTCATCACCGCCGTTGCACACGCGGCCGGAAAATATCATCGCGAATTGGGAGCGCCGGTTGAATCATTACGCGCATCGATGGCCATCAGCACTCGAAATGAAAGTAGCGGCAGTAACGCATTCACACTTGCGCGCATGCTGGTTCCAACTGCCGACATGCCTATCGCTGAACGATTCTCTGCAATCAACGAGATTCTCGTTGCTGCACGCACGGGTGCAGAGTCTTCGTCGCTTGAGGCACTAGCCACCGTTTCGGCAGTAGTTCCTACGTCAATCATCACTCGGCTTGCCCGTTCGCAAGCAGAAACAGTTGATTTCGCCACGTCAAACGTGCGCAGCGCCGGAGTGCCCCTATTTATGGCTGGCTCACAACTTCTTGAGAATTATCCAGTCGGTCCATTGGGCGGAGTCGCCTTCAATGTGACCTTGATGTCATATCTGGGAAGTCTTGATTGCGGCATCAATATTGACGAAGCAGCCATCGAAAGTCCGTCTTTATTGCGTGACTCACTGTCACAGGCATTTACAGAATTGTCTGCTTTCGCACCTGATCGCGGGAAAACAGCATCGACCTCACAGGCCGAAGATGGCGCTACTAAACAGAAGCGACGGTGGTGGCGAGGCTCGCACTGAGCAAACCACGAAGATCGAGCAACAAGTCGCCCACTTCAACAGTTGGTACCAATTCACGTCGCAGCATTTCTGCGAGCGCTTTATCAATGACGGCAAGCGCCTCTGTGATCACTGTCTCGCGAGTGTCGATCATGTGGTGCTCCTCTCGGTATCGAACGGACTGCCCGATTTCTCGGTTCCGCCCGATATGAACATTCTACAGTTGGGGTGACCCAACAGGTGTGCTCTTGCGCATCTCTGGTGCATTTCAGCCGTGACTCCTGCCATAAGGTCTCATTTATGAATTTAGAGGGCAAGACCACAGTGGTAACAGGAGCCGCAAACGGAATTGGTGCCGCCCTGGCGCGCCGATTCCACGCAGCAGGTGCTCGTGTAGTAGTCGCAGACCGCGATGGAAAA
This sequence comes from Ilumatobacteraceae bacterium, assembly GCA_009694565.1. Lineage (GTDB taxonomy): Bacteria > Actinomycetota > Acidimicrobiia > Acidimicrobiales > Ilumatobacteraceae > UBA2093. The sequence continues at coordinate 17,585 of SHUR01000012.1, forward strand.
AACCTAGCGGTCGTCGAGAAGGAACTCAATGCCATTCGGTCCGATAGCGCCTTTGCCGTTATCGCCGATATCGGATCAGAAGCAGGAAACGTCGCACTGATTGATGCAGCGCGCGCAAAGTTTGGCTTTATCGATTTGTTCTACGCAAATGCCGGTGTCGGAATGGGAACTGATCTTGAATCAACTGATGAAGAAACGTGGAATACCGCGATGAACATCAACCTGCATTCGCATAGATGGGCTGCTAAGCATCTCATTGGCGAGTGGCTGGCTGCTGGTGAAGGGTATTTCTGCAGCACGGCATCTGCAGCTGGCTTATTGTCACAAATTGGAAGTGGCCCATACAGCGTCACCAAGCACGGTGCAGTTGCCTTTGCTGAATGGCTCTCCATCACCTACGGCGATCGTGGACTGCGCGTCACAACTTTGTGTCCACAGGGAGTCAACACCAATATGTTGAATCCGCCGGATGCGCAAAAAGGCATCGGCAACACAGACGGTGGCAGTGCGGTCAAAGCGTCCGGAGCTGTTCTGGAGCCAGCCGAAGTTGCGGACATTGTGTACGACACCATCGTTGCCGAGAAATTCTTAGTCATGCCTCATCCAGAGGTACACACATACGAAAAGCGCAAAGTAGACGACCGCGACCGTTGGTTGTCTGGCATGCGACGCCTGCAAGCACGTGTTGCGGGCGGCTGATAATTCGGGCAGAGCCGTGTTCTAGGGTTTAAGAATGGCAGTAAGACTAGATCCAGCAGATGAATACATGCACGAACTCGGCCCAGAGTCGAACTTCAACGAAAGCATGTACATCAATTGTTTTGACCCAACATCACAAGTGGGCGGATGGTTTCGCATGGGCAACCGTGCAAACGAAGGCTACGCAGAGATGACCATTTGCATCTACTTACCAAATGGTCGCGTGGGTTTCATGTTCAAACGTCCAAACATTGACAACAATGACGCTCTTGACGCCGGTGGCCTCACGTGGACCATGGTGAAGCCGTTTGAAGAATTGCGCATTGACTATGTCGGCAAAGTTGTTGTGCTGGATGATCCACATGACATGGCAGATCCAAAAAAAGCATTTGCAAATAATCCGTTTGCAGAATGCGAAGCACACATCACGTTTACTGGCCAAGGCAAGCCAAGCATGTTTGGTGGCGAGCCAGATGTGCCACACGAAGCACCAGGCGAAGAATTCGCTAAAGGTCACTATGAACAACTTGTCGCAGCAACAGGTTCTATTCGCGTGGGCGATGAAGAATTCGCCATCAATGGTTTCGGATTGCGTGACCATTCGTGGGGTCCACGCTTCTGGCAAGCACCGTGGTACTACCGCTGGCTCACTGCAAACTTCGGAGAAAACCTTGGCTTCATGGCTAGTCGTGTTGCAAAGAAAGATGCAGCCGGTTCTCGAGGTGGATTCGTATGGGACAACGGACAAATTCACTTGTGCGATGACGTGCAAATTTCAACAGTCACGGTGGGAGAAGACAACTATCACGACACGGTGACCGGTGTTATTAAGTCCTCAAAGTCGGACAAAGAGTGGAACTTCGAAGGTGAAGTCACCAGCCTTATTCCCCTGCGTAATCGACGCCAAGACCCCGATGGCAATTGGTTAATGACTCGCATTAGCGAGGGCATGACCAAGTGGCGTATCACTTCTGGGGAACATGAAGGCGCAACCGGCTTTGGCATGTCGGAATATCTCGACCAAATCATTGATGATGCACCGGTAGGTATTGCCGAGTAGCAACTAGCTGCCCCTAGTCGTTGACACATTAGGTGGGTACTGTGCGGATATGCGCATTCCCCGTTTAGTTATAGCTCTTCTTCTTGTCGGCACACCTGTTGCCGCCGTGGTTGCGACATCGTCAGTTGCCTTGGCGGATCCATTCAAGTATTCCAGTGTCGACATCGGCAACGCTGCTGTGTGTGCGGTCACAACAGACGGACAAGGACTGTGCTGGGGAAACAATCGCGACCAATTCCTCATTGCTTCATCGACTCAACTCAACGTAACTACTCCCACAAAAGTGCCACTGCCGAACAATGATCGATTCGTCACTCTCGATGGCGGACCTAACCGCACGTGGTGCGGGTTGGCCACATCAGGAAAGGTGTACTGCTGGGGTGATCACCATATCGGTAGCTATTTCACGACTACTTCTCGCACACCGGTTGCTGTTGAATTTCCGCACGCAATGACAATCACGGAAGTGCATAGCGGCTACAGCAATGGTTGCGCTTCGAACACAGCCGGTGAACTGTGGTGCTGGGGAGACATTCTTGAATCGGGAAGCGGCGAGACCGAGCCCGTGCGCACCCCAGTCAAAGCTGCAATTCCAAATGGTGAGCGTGTCGTCAATTTCGACAACGGTGGTGCTTCGTGTGCTGTTACTGATCTCGGAAACATCTATTGCTGGGGTCATTCAAACGGTGAAGGACAATTAGGTATCGGATACAAGAGCACCATTGCATACGCCGTATCAGTTATCCCGCAAAAAGTCATTACCCCTACTGGTGTTCAGTTCGCTTCGGTTACAACAGGACTAGAACACTCATGTGCTCTGTCAACAACAGGAACCGGCTATTGCTGGGGTGATAACTACGAGGGACTCTACGGAAATGACTCCTACACCGATAGTTGGGTACCTACACCAATGATCGTGCCCAACCATGAAAAACTTAGCCATGTTTCTACTGGCTGGTATCACACGTGTGTTCTCACTGTCTCGGGAAAAACCTGGTGCATGGGTAGGGGCGATTTTGGTGAATTAGGCACTGGCACCACACTTGGCGGCAAAACCTACCGCACCCCCCTAGTCCCTTCGGGCACTCAATTCACCACCATTAGCGCAGCATTGGGCACCACATGTGCAGTAGACCAACTCAACAAAGTCTGGTGTTGGGGCGGGCTGAACTGGGGAACAAATGGAAACGGGAAACTCGAAGCTTCGCTCTTTCCTGCGGTCATCTCACCCGTCGGCACTCCAACTGTCTCTCTTGGTTCTGCCACAAATATTGATGCAGAAACTGCAAGCGTTCGCGGCGTAGTGAATGCAAACGGATTTGCCACGCGAATGACAGTAGAACATTCAACTTCGCCGACATTCACTGCTTCAACCAGTGTCTCTGTCTTCACAGTGTTGCCTGATGGCAATTACTCTTCAGTCGCTATTCCCACGGGCCTCAATGCACTCGCGCCGCGTACTACCTTGTACGCACGGATGACTGCAACCAATACATTTGGCTCGACAGTGAGCAATGTCATTTCCTTCACCACTCTTGGCACCGAACCAGCTGTCTCTGATCTGAGTATTTCCGGCATCACTGGCAACGAAGCAAACATTTCGGTTTCCGTAAATCCTGGCCGATTATCCACCGCATCAGTTCTTGAATACTCAACCGACAACAAGTTCATCACCCGTGTCACCACAGTTTCACTCGGTTCGGCCAGAGGGTCTGATACTCAGACTCTCAGCACATCACTCTCCCACCTTCAGGCCCGCACTACGTATTACACACGAGTGACTTCTACTAACCAACTGGGAAGTACTACGTCAAGTACTGAGTCATTCACCACCATCGGAGAGCTTCCCCGCGCGGTACTTTCTTCAGTCGAGAGTTCACTTACATCAGTTTCTGCAAGCGTCACGGTGAATACCGGACTTTTGTCAGGAACGGTGTACCTAGAAGCGTCAACCAATCGCAGCTTTAAGGATTCATCTTCCTCCAGTGTCAGCACTTTTGTTAGCGGCGGCCCCACCCGGCATTCGATAACAGTCGCTGGTCTGACTAATCGCACTGATTACTTCATTCGCGCGATAGCGACTAATGAGCTCGGATCGTTCATTACTGCAATACAAAGCGTGCGAACAACTGGTGGAATTCCAGTAATTAGCCACGTCACTATCAGGCCGTCAACCAGCACTGCTTCATTATCCGCTTCAATCGACACCACAGGCCTCGACACTTTTGTTACTGCCGAAGTTTCAACGCATCAAGACTTGTCAGACGCAACTGAATATTTCCTGTACTCAGGAACCAGCAGTGGTGAATACAGAGCCACGCTTAAGAATCTTGTTCCTCGAGTCACCTATTTCCTTCGAGTGACTGCCACTAATGATTCCGGCACCGTACTGAGTGCGGTCAAAACCTTCTCAGCAGTCACGCCCGTTGGCGTCGTCATCAATGATGACGACGAGTCTGCTCAATCACCAGGCGTGGTGTTGTCATTTACGGTGCCAGCTCGTACCGCAGCAATTCACATCTCCAACTATGCAGACTTTTCTCGTGCGCGCGTCATCCCCACCACAACAATTCTCAATTGGCGCCTACTCGAGCCAACAGATTCGCGATCAACACGCATCGTATGGGTTCAGTACATCTCGTCGGAAGGAACAGTGACCCAGTATTCCGACTCGATTGATGTCGTTACAGACGAGCCAAAGCCAACACCAGTGACGACCACAACAACGGTGCCTGACGTAACCGGGGCTCGTAGTTTCTCTACGAGTCAGCCCGTTGTCGTTGCTACTTCGTCTGCACCAGTTCGAAGCGCAACCGTGATGCCGAGACAGACACAGTCGAACATTGTACGAATTCAAACCAAGATTGGTAAGAAGATTTCGACACGCACTGTCGTTGCTACGAAGGTTGGAAAGTACGTCATCGTCTTTCCCAAAGGGATCACTTCAATGAATGTTCGTTTTGTAAGCAAATCCGGTTCGGTATCTGCCTGGTCACGCATCGCGGCACCATAACTGTCTCTTGAGGTCAGTTATTTTTAGTGCGATTCAGGAATTGCGCTGCAACATCTGCACTGCCAATCACTTCAAGCGACGACATAGGGATTCTGCGCCACAGGCCCAACAAGAGCGATGACGCTGAACCGCGGATTGCGCAGTCCCCCTTTGAATGTTCGCGTGTCACAACAACATCTGATGTGCTGGTCGGAACAATCAACCATTCACCGTTTACATCGGTGCAATGAATATGCACAGAACCGGTGAGAGTGCCTTCCTCTTCACGTATGTTGCTCTTCAGCATCACATGCACAAACTCATCAATTCCATCACTCGCTAGCGAGGCATCAATTTCTGCGGTAGTGCCAACTGCGCAGTGCGCATCCCATGCATGGACAGCAGTCTCGTGTGCCATTCGACGAATTACCCACGCGACATCCTGTACACCTGCCCATGTCCAGCACGAACGCGCGGGGTCTATGGAAGACAGCACCCTGATCAGTTCATCAAGTCCGGCGCGGTATTCAGTTATCAAATCTTTGTCAGGAGGCTTTAAACGTGGCACATAGTCATCAGCATCCATAAGGTGACTCTTCACGATGAACGTCCATGAATAATGCACTTCAATCATGTGCCACAACAAGTCTGCGCCCACCCAGGGTTCACACGATGCGATTGATACATCCATTGCCCGAGCGATGGAATCAGCAAACGCGTCACCCTCGCTTCGCAAGATCGCGAGGTATTCAGGGTTGGTCAACATGATTTAGTGAAATGAACTAAATCGAGCGTGTGGCGTCAGCCAGTTCTTGCCACTGCTTCATCGGCAAAGTGCCAGGAGTTTCAGTAAGTACCTGAACACATACATGATCGGCACCGGAATCAAGATGTGCCTGTACGCGAGCCGTGATCTGTTCGGTTGTTCCCCATGCAACGATTGCATCAACAACGCGGTCTTCTTGATTTGTCACTTCGTCTGCGGTGAAACCCAAACGCACGAGGTTGTTTACATAGTTCGGCAAACGTGTATATGTTTTCATATGTTGGCGAGCAATAGCGCGGGCTTTCGTGGGGTCTGTTTCAAAGACCACAGCTTGTTCTGGTGCCAACAATGCATCAGCACCCATGACACCACGCGCCATTGCTGTGTGTTCAACAGGAATGAAATATGGGTGCGCCCCGGCACAACGTTCCGCAGCAAGTTTCAACATCTTTGGCCCTAGTGCAGCAAGAACGCGTTGTGGCGGAGTGACGGGCGCTGGCGAGAAGAAAATACCAGCGTCCATGACATCGAGGTATTGAACCATTGTGGAGTACGGCTTGTCGTAGTTACCTTTGTGCGCGCCATTGACCATTGGAGCATGACTGACGCCCATTCCCAACAAGAAACGATCTGGGAATGCTTCGGTAACAGTCTTCCAACCGGCTTGCATTGTTTGCGCTGTACGAGCGTGGATGCTTGCAATTCCAGTAGCCAAAATCATTTTTTTGGTTGCGGACAATAACAGCGATGTTGATGCAAATGGTTCACGCAATACAGCTTCAGGAACCCACACAGTGCCGAAACCCATTGTCTCTAGTTGGGCGATTGCTTCCTGCGCTTTCGCCATTGGTTGCAGGTCAAGTTCTGCAGTCCATAATCCGACGCGTCCAAGATTGAGTGTGCTCATTCCTGTCACTCTAGAGCTTCAGTCTCGCGAAATCGTTAGCGCTGTAACAGCCAATCATCAATCAGACGGCGCGCAATTGAGATCGAACCAGGAATCATGGGCAGGTCGTCCCTGCTATACCAGTTGGCATCAGCAATTTCGGTGGTATCACAGACGATGTCACCAGAAACATAGGTTGCCCGAAAACCCAACATCAGCGAATTAGGGAACGGCCATGGCTGGCTAGCCACGTATTCAACGTTGTTGACTACGATGCCAACTTCTTCTTCCACTTCGCGAGCGACTGCTTGTTCAAGGTTTTCTCCTGGTTCAACAAACCCAGCAAGACACGAATACAGCGGCATAGGGAAATTGGTACCGCGTGCAAGCAGCGCCTGTTGGTCATCACCCTTACCGCGCGTCACGAGCGTGATGATTGCAGGTGACAGGCGGGGAAACTGCATTAGTGAACATGCAGGACAGCGAAATGCTCGCTCGTTATGTGCAAGTTCCGTCGGCTCGCCGCATCTGCCGCAAAAACGATGTGTACGGGCCCATTCAATGAGTTGCACTGCGCGGCCTGCCACTGCCCATTCGGTATTGCTGACTCGAGCGAATAACGAATACAGATCTGTCTCTGCGCCGTACCCAGGATCTTTACCATGTGGCACGTCAATTCCCCAGCAAGCAACATCGCCATGCATTCCTAGAAAGTGACTGGTCCATGACTCCTCGGCTGGCCGATCATCAATAAACACCTTCGTGCCAACCACGTGGATATAGCGATGTTCAACAACCGAATCGGCAGGAATCAGTGACGGGCGAAAGGGAAAGTCATGCTGGCTCATTGCCCACTGACGGTAGTGCGTTTGGCGCTGTCTAGGATGACTAAATGGCACGTACCCAAAACTCAGTAGTAATTATCGACACCCTGCGCACCCCCGTCGGCAAGCGCAACGGCGGTTTGTCCACCCTGCACCCCGGCGAATTGCTCGGCATTGTGCAAAAAGGAATCCTCGACCGCACAGGCATAGACCCAGCACTTGTCGAGCAAGTAGTTGGTGGTTGTGTTAGCCAAGTCGGCGAACAGGCTTTCAACATCACTCGCACCGCATGGTTGGCCGCCGGCCTGCCGCTCACCACTGCTGCAACAACAATCGATACACAATGCGGTTCATCTCAGCAAGCAACTGGTCTTGCAAGTTCACTCATCGGTTCTGGCGTCGTTGATATCGCAATTGCATGCGGTGTCGAAGTTATGAGTCGCGTACCCATCGGAGCATCGGGTCGCAAAGATTTCGGTCTCGGAATCCCCATTCCAAAGACATACTTCGAAGAGTATGAAATGACTTCACAGTTTGAAGGCGCAGAGCGCATCGCTGACAAGTGGGGCATCTCACGCGAAGACACCGACAAATGGGGCCTCATCTCACAACAGCGCGCAATCCGTGCGTGGGAAGAAGACCGTTTCTCTGGTCAGTACATCGAAGTTGATGCTCCTGAAGTCAATGAAGCTGGCGAAGTTACCGGCACACGTCGCGTCTCACGCGATGAAGGCCTGCGCGAGACCACTCTTGAAAAACTCAGCACATTGAAGCCAGTGGGTCGCCCAGACGGTGTCCATACAGCCGGAAACTCCTCACAGATTTCTGATGGTGCAGCAGCTGTTCTCATGATGACAGAAGACAAAGCAAACCAACTCGGACTCAAGGCACGTGCTCGCATCGTTGACTCTTGCCTAGTTGGGGTAGATCCGGTACTCATGTTGACAGGACCAATTGATGCAACCCAGCGTCTCCTACAGCGCAACAACTTGAAGATCTCAGACATTGACGTGTTTGAAATTAACGAGGCGTTTGCGTCTGTCGTTCTCGCTTGGGCCAAAGAAGTTGGAGCAGATCCAGAGCGCACGAACCCTAACGGCGGTGCAATTGCTCTTGGTCATCCACTTGGCGCAACAGGCGCTTTTCTTGTCACTAAGGCACTGAACGAACTCGAGCGCACCGGTGGTCGCTACGCAATCGTTTCAATGTGCTGTGGCGGTGGCCTCGGAACCGGCACGCTCATCGAGCGTCTCTAAACAAAGGAGCGCGCATGGCGCGCAAGCATGTAGCCATTCTGGCTTTTCTATTCTCCGCGCTT
>SHUR01000013.1 GCA_009694565.1 Ilumatobacteraceae bacterium
TTTGGATATCGCAACATGAGCCGTTTCAAAAATAGTCGTGTATGGAGTGAGGCGATACGCCTGCGTATCGACGAGCAATTTAGAAAAGATACACATGCCAGCTGTACGTCGAAACTTCGACTAACGAAAATGCAATGTTTAGCGTGGGCGGAAACGTACTTTCGGGCCGTGCGCAGTTTTGGTGCACCATAATTTATGGTGTGGTGATGGCATCAATCAATTGGTGCAAAAGTCGCCCTGTTGCGCCCCACACCGTTTCGTCATCAAGTTCAAAGAAATGAATATTGATCTCGCCGCGCTCTGTTGACCACCATTCATTGCGGTACGTATCTTGGCGAGCAAGGTCACGCAATGGCACGGTCATGATGCGCGCTACTTCACCAGGGTCTGCACGCAGCACAGGTTCACCATCAACAAGTCCAACAACCGGAGTGATGTGACTGTTGCTAACAAATGTGGCGATTGGTTCGAGCGTTCCGATGATGGTGACCACATCATGAGGCAGTGCCACTTCTTCATGAGCTTCACGCAGTGCAGTTTGGTGCGGAGTCTCGTTCGGTTCCATTCGACCACCGGGAAATGAAATTTCTCCTTTGTGGCTACGTAAGTGATCAGCGCGGCGAGTGAGCAACACTGATGGGCCATCATTCGTTACGAGTAGCGGAATGAGAACGGCTGATGGTCGAGAGGATGCAACCCATTCTTGATTCAAGTCACCATTCACAGGCCGGTCAGTTGCAACGTGCAGATGAAGACGACGACTGATTTCATCTATGTCGTTCAAGACAGAAAAATTACGACTCATCCACTCAGGACTGTCACCGAGACGCCAATTATCGGGGCGCGGGATGTTTTGATTACCTCCGCGTCGTTGGCTCACGATGCTGTGGGAGTCCAACCGGATGATTTAAGTTCAGCAAGTATTTCTGCAAGCCCAGCTGTCTTTAAGTTGGCAAGAACGCGCCCTGGCATCTCTTCGCCTTTTTCAAAAGCGTCCCATGCTGTGATCAATTTAGTGAGGTCTGGTGCTGGTCGTTCGAAAGCCATGACCGAAGCGTACCGACACAAAGCCCTGTGTCAGCGCTGCAACGGCAAGTGTGAGGCGAGAGGTGAGATTTAACGGAGCAACGGCTGCGATTATTAGAGCGCTGAAAGCAATGCCTATGCCCACTGCTCGGTGGGTACGTGGCCGCAAGATATGGAATGCGGCAAGTGACCCATCAGAGATTGCAGTGTTCACGATGATGGCAATAGCAACCACAGCGAGAGCTGCTGGGCGCACAGAGTTCGCCGCCGACATGGCAAGTGCGAAACCAATTACATATTCACAAATCTGTACTAGCCACATGCCTTTAGCGCGTTGTTTCATGAAGTACAGAGTACGCCGTAAAAATATTGATGGCCCGGACCAAGAGGTCCGGGCCATCAACGGGAGGCTCTGGGTGTAGCACACCCTGAAATGTTTTTCTTCCAGAAAAGGAATTACATCATTCCCATTCCACCGGGCATTCCGCCACCGCCCATGGCGGGGGCGTTCTTGTCAGGCTTGTCAGCCACAAGACACTCGGTGGTCATTACTAATGAAGCAATGGAAGCTGCGTTCTGCAATGCAGCGCGCGTGACCTTTGCAGGGTCAATGATGCCAGCAGCAACAAGGTCGACGTACTCGCCTGTTGCAGCATTAAGACCAATGTTTCCCTTTTCAGATTCAACGCGTTGAACAACGACGGAACCTTCCATGCCAGCGTTATCTGCAATGTGCTTAGCCGGAGCAACAAGTGCTTCATACACAGTACGAGCACCAGTAGCTTCGTCACCTTCAAGGCTCTGAACAACTTTAAGAACAGCTGCACGCGTACGAAGAAGAGCTGTACCGCCACCGGCGACGACTCCTTCTTCGATAGCTGCACGAGTTGCTGACACAGCATCTTCGATGCGGTGCTTCTTCTCTTTGAGTTCTACTTCGGTAGCAGCGCCAACCTTGATAACTGCAACACCGCCGGCCAACTTGGCAAGGCGCTCTTGAAGCTTTTCGCGGTCCCAATCGGAATCGGTGTTGTCGATTTCGGCTTTGATCTGGCTAATGCGGCCAGCAACTTCTGCCTTGTCGCCAGCACCATCAACGATGGTGGTTGCATCTTTGGTGATGATGATGCGCTTTGCGCGTCCCAACAGGTCAAGTGTGACATTCTCAAGCTTGAGGCCAACTTCTTCGCTGATGACTTGGCCACCAGTAAGAACTGCCATGTCTTGCAACATTGCTTTACGACGGTCACCAAAACCAGGAGCTTTCACTGCTGTTGAGTTGAAGGTTCCGCGGATCTTGTTGACAACGAGTGTTGCCAATGCTTCGCCTTCAACATCTTCAGCGATGATGAGAAGCGCACGGCCTGTCTTCATGACAGCTTCGAGAGCTGGCAACAATGACTGGACTGAAGAAATCTTTGATGCGTAGTACAAGATGTACGGCTCTTCGATAACTGCTTCTTGACGCTCTTGGTCTGTAACGAAGTATGGCGACAAGTAACCCTTGTCGAACTGCATTCCCTCAGTGAATTCAAGCTCGATACCAAAAGTATTGCTTTCTTCTACTGTGACAACGCCGTCTTTGCCGACTTTGTCGATTGCATCAGCGATAACGCCACCAATGGTTTCATCAGCTGCAGAGATAGTTGCAACGCTGGCGATGTCACCCTTGTCGTCAACTTCTTTTGACTGACCCTTGATTGACTCAACTGCTGCAGCAACTGCTTTTTCCATGCCGCGCTTCAAACCCATTGGGTTTGCACCAGCAGCGACGTTGCGCATGCCGTGTTGCACCATTGCCTGAGCAAGAACTGTTGCTGTTGTTGTTCCGTCACCGGCGACATCGTTGGTCTTGGTTGCTACTTCTTTAACAAGTTGCGCACCCATGTTTTCGAATGGATCGTCAAGTTCGACTTCTTTTGCAATGGACACACCGTCGTTAGTGATGGTGGGTGCACCGAATTTCTTGTCGAGGACAACGTTGCGTCCCTTAGGTCCGAGCGTCACTTTGACAGCATCAGCCAACTTGTTGACTCCCGCTTCAAGTGCGCGGCGAGCTTCGTCGCCAAATTTCAATTGCTTAGCCATGGTGTGGACTACTTTCCGACGATTGCAAGAACGTCACGGCTGGTGAGGATCAAAAGATCATCGCCACCATGTGTTACTTCTGTGCCGCCGTACTTGCTGTACAAAACAACATCGCCGACTTTGACGTCGAGTGCGAAATGCTTGCCTTCATCGTCGCTCCAGCGACCAGGACCGACTGCAAGCACTGTGCCCTGCTGTGGTTTTTCTTTAGCTGTGTCTGGGATGACGAGACCAGAAGCAGTGGTCTGCTCTGCTTCGCTTGGCTTGACAACGATGCGGTCATCGAGTGGCTTCAGGTTCATAATGTTCCTCCGAGAAATAGGACCGGTGACCCGATCCGGGGATTAGCACTCGAGGAGTGCGACTGCTAATGATACGGACTATCGGGTCGCCTTAGCAACGCCAGACCCGTTTCGGCGTCCTATTTCGGACCTGGAACCCCGAGCAATCGGGCGGTCTCTTCCAGGGGAAGACCGATGATATTGGTTATCGAACCTGTCGATGAGACCACCAGGGCACTGCCATGTCCCTGAATGGCATAGGAACCCGCCTTCCCAACAGATTCGCCCGTCCCGATATACCACTCGACCATCTCTTGTCGAAGGTCGAGAAAGGTGACAGAAGAAGTCACGACCTCGACCTGTTCCCCCGCGGCACTCGCCACTGCCACCCCTGTATGGACGTGATGGGTGGTTCCACTAAGGCGACGCAACATTGCACGGGCGTCGTCGTCATCGACTGGCTGACCAAATATGTGACCACCAAGATCAACCGTGGTGTCTGCGCCAATCACGATGGCATGAGGATCACTAACCATGTATATCGAGCGTGCCTTTTCTAAAGCAAGGCGTTTCACATAGGAAACAGGGTCTTCGTTGGTGTGCGGAGTTTCATCGATATCAGCTGGCACCACAGTGAAGTCGGCCACCAATTGTTTCAACAACTCAACACGGCGTGGCGAACGAGACGCAAGCACCACGAAACTGTCTGATTCCATTCCTGAACTCTACGACGCCCGCACACCTCATTGACATTGACTTTACTGAGGCGTCTCGATTTCAATCGCGGACCGCAAGGGCTATCAGATTCTGAGCAGGGAGGAAGCAGACACGCTGTTGGTTGTCGCCGCAGTTGCACTATCGAAACTTATTTAGCCACCACTTAGTGCCATCTCGTGACCGTCGTCTGGCACGGTGAGATCATCGCGATTATCTAAGTAGCCCTCTGGCAATACAACTTTGATGGGGCCATTAGTGTGACCCCGCGTAAAGCGTTGACCACCGGGGAGAAGCGTCATTGCTATATCAAGATGTGATGAGATTTCTTGCAACTGCTCAAAAGTTGACACTGTGGCAAATGATCTGCGAACTTCGGAACCAACTGGATACCCAGTGAGATACCAGCCGCAATGTTTGCGGAAATTACGAATGCCGTAGTCAGGTCCCATAATTTCCATTAAGCCTTGTGCATGTTCCTGCATGACGTTCAGAACAAAACCAAGATTCGGTGATGCTTGCACTTCGCGGCCGCTGAATGCATCAACAAGATCACGAAACAACCACGGTTTACCAAGGCATCCACGCCCCACCACAACTCCATCGCATCCGGTCTGTTCCATCATGTCGATGGCATCGTGAGCCTCCCAAATATCGCCATTACCCAACACAGGAATACTGGTGACAGCTTGTTTCAGTTCAGCAATCTTTTCCCAGTGCGAATGGCCCGCATAATGCTGCTCGGCAGTGCGTGCGTGTAGCGCAATCATTGCAATGCCTTCATCTTCTGCTGTTCTTCCGGTGTCAAGAAATGTTGTGATGCCGTCGTTGATACCGATGCGAAATTTACATGTAATCGGAACACCAAACGGCTCAGCAGCTTTCACCGCAGCAGCCATAATCGCGCGAGTCAGATTGCGCTTGACAGGAACTGCTGCTCCACCACCTTTGCGAGTAACTTTTGTTGCAGGGCAACCAAAGTTCATATCAATGTGGTCTGCAATGTCTTGTTCGCATAATGCACGGACAGCCTTGCCAACAAAGTCAGGGTCACTTCCATAAATTTGCAAACTTCGAAAATCTTCGTCAGGGCCAAATGCCACCATCTTCTTGGTTCTCTCATTGCCATGAACAAGTGCGACGGCCATCACCATTTCACTGACATACACAAGATCGGGTCCAAAGGTACGGCATTGCGCACGAAAAGGAATATTGGTAACACCCGCCATTGGAGCAAGTACCACGGGGATAGGAAACTCTCGGCCACGAAGGACAAGGGGCAAACGCGTCATCGTGGCACCGCATCAAGTTTCAGGTTTGGATACGCACCACATGACAAACTGGTTGGCCCGTCAGATGCGAGTCTGTGCCACGCTGCAGCAGCAATCATGGCTGCATTGTCAGTACACATGTCACGACTTGGAAGTGCAACTGTGAAACCTGCAGCAGTACCACGCGATGTCATTTCTGCACGAAGTGCTGAGTTCGCAGATACTCCCCCGCCTAACACGATTCCTTTGGCTCCAACTTTTTGCGCTGCACGGATGGTCTTTGCACACAACACATCAACAACGGCAGCTTGAAAAGATGCAGCAACATCAACATTGGCAACGTCGGGGTTCTTCTTCACATAGTTAATGACGGAGGTTTTTAGACCACTGAACGACACATCAAGCCCATCGTGCATCATGGCGCGCGGGAACTCAACAACATGCGGGTTCCCGTCTGGAGCAATTTTGTCGATCGCTGGGCCACCTGGGTAACCCAATTGCAGATACCGCGCAACTTTGTCGTATGCCTCGCCTGCCGCATCGTCAATGGTGCGACCCATGATGACGTAATCGCCATGGCCACGCATTTCGATAATCATGGTGTGACCACCAGACACCAGCAGTACGACCAGTGGAAATTGCAATGTGGGATCATCGAGAAGCCCCGCATATAAATGAGCCTCTAAATGATTGACCCCGACAAATGGTTTGTCCCACACAAGCGCAAGAGACTTAGCTGCCGACACACCAACAAGTAAGGCACCAATAAGGCCGGGGCCAGCTGTGGCTGCAACGACATCAATGCGTGATGGCAAGATGCCCGCTTCCGCAATCGCAGAGCTGACCACAGGAATCAGCGCCTCCAGATGAGCACGGCTAGCAACTTCGGGTACCACTCCACCAAATCGCGCATGGATTTCTATCTGACTAGAAACAATGGACGACAAGATGTCATTTCCACCCATCACTACTGATGCAGCTGTTTCATCACAACTAGTTTCAATGGCAAGAACCATTGTTGATTCATTAACTACATGTGAGGTCATGGCCGTCTTGCCTCAATCAGACGAATTCGTTCTAAAAATTCTGGCGTGTCAATACCGTGCGCCCACATGATGATGGCATCATCTTTATTTTCGTAGTAATTCTTACGAATTCCTGCCGGAACAAAACCAAAACGCCTGTATAACTGCTGCGCTGAAGCATTTGTGTGTCGCACTTCAAGTGTCATCGCCAAGCAACCACGATCTCGTGCAAGTATCACAAGATCGAGCATGATTTCAGTAGCAATGCCACGGCCCTGCCAGTCAGGATCTACAGCAACATTAGTGATGTGGGCGTCGTCGCCACTAAACATCAACCCGCCATACCCGACTAAGACATCTCCGACATACGCCACTAGGTAATACCGAGCGCCCTCACGCATCAAAGAAAGTTCAGTAACAAATGTGCGGTGAGTCCATGGGCGCGGATACAGCCCTTCCTCAATCTCCATCACTCGACGAAGATGCCGGCGTCGCATCGTTTCTGTGGTCAGTGCATCGGTCATGCGTTCACGAAGGAAACTCATTGTGTTACCACACGTGTCAGCCAGTTGATTTCTGCGTCAGGTGCGCGCAAATACATCGGCGTGATAGCGCCTGGCTGCACCGTGTCATCTGCCGCAATACGATGCGACGCAAGCACAACCACTTTTTGCACAGTAGGAAATGCATATGGTTGACCAGCCATTAATGCCCACGGCACATCGTCAAATAGCCCAGCATGACGTATAAACCCAGTGCCTGTACACACAATGTCTTCACCACGGTCAGCAAGGTGCACTGCCATATCTTCTGGGGATGAAACCATGGGTTCAGTCAATCGAAGTGGTTCGATGCCAACCCCACGCATGCGATACAACGCCCAGTACACCTCGCCACGACGCGCGTCAAGTGACGCTGCCACCACATTGTCTGACCACTCCGCATTCATAGCGAGGACATCGAGACTGCACACAGGAACTACGGGAAGTTCAAGCGCCCATGCAAGTGAAGCTGCACTAGCAATACCCACGCGCATACCAGTGAACAATCCGGGCCCCACATCAACAGCAATTGCTGAAAGATCTGCCATGGTCGCATCTGCTTGTTGCAGAACAAATTGAATCATGGGTGTCAATGACTCAGCATGACGACGGTCGCTTGCCAGCATCGAATGGGCTCGAATGCCGCGATAGTCGCCTACTGCGACCCCGACATGGTCAACTGACGTTTCTATTCCAAGAATCATCGAAGTGTCCAATTGCGTAATACATTCTTCAATAATTCCCATCGCGAGTCCCAGGCATGGCCATCAACTGCTACAAAAATCATGCGGGCGTCTTCATCGTCGTCGTCATCAGCGACAAGAGTGACACTCATTCCATCGCCAAGAACATCAGAAGCAACATCGCCCCACTCCACAAGGCCAACAGCACCCATATCGAGTAACTCACGAATGCCAAGATCCGCAACTTCCGCCAAAGTTGCCAATCGATATAAATCTGCATGGTGCAATGGAATGCGCCCCGACGTGTACGAATGCATCAAAGTAAACGTCGGAGAAGAAACGTGATCATCTCCGTGGACTCCGAGAGCCGTGGCGAAACCAGTTGCAAATGCAGTTTTACCTGCGCCCATCTCGCCGATGAGAACAATGAGATCTCGTGGTCGCACGAGACCCGCTATCGCACCGGCAATGGCATGAGTGTCACCAAGATCAGAAGCACGAAGCTCGATCATGAGTACCGCCTAAAGATTCGTGGGCTGATTCCACATACAATTTCATAGCCAATCGTGCCAAGCGCATCAGCCCAATCATCAGCAGTGACGACACGCTCGCCCTGCTTACCAATGAGCACAACTTCATCACCCACCATGACAGAGGAATCAGCTTCGCAATCAATCATCAATTGGTCCATTGTGATTGTGCCCGCGATAGTGCGAGGAACACCATTAAGCAACACCTGAACGTTGGTGCGACCAAGAGCCCGAGGAACACCATCGGCATAACCAATTGGCACAGTGGCAATAAGTGAACCTTTCGCCAACACACGAGTTAATCCGTATGACACAGCATCGCCAGCTTCAACCCAACGCACTGCCGACACGCGAGCTTTCAGCGACATTGCAGGGATGAGACCAGCGCATAAGTCGGCAACGCCTGCACCAGGGCGCAGACCATACATAGCAATTCCAAGGCGAACCATGGTGAACCGACTCAGTTCATTCGCAAGCGCAGCAGCACTGTTGGCTGCATGAACAAGTGGTGGATTAATACCGCGAGACGACAAGTTTTCGAGAACAGCATTGAACGCACTG
The DNA here is from genome assembly GCA_009694565.1 of Ilumatobacteraceae bacterium. GTDB lineage: Bacteria > Actinomycetota > Acidimicrobiia > Acidimicrobiales > Ilumatobacteraceae > UBA2093. The sequence goes on from SHUR01000013.1 coordinate 8,722, forward strand.
AGTTGGGCAGAATTGGCTGGATGCGACGGGTCATCGGCTACTGCAAAGTGCGTGTAGATACCCTCTATAGCCAACGATTCGTACGAGCTAATGAACGAGGCCAGAGAGACCGTTTCATCTGGGGCAACACCAACCCGATGCATACCAGTATCAACTTTTATGTGAACGTTGATTGTCTGATCAGCAGCGGCAGCAGATGCGGCAAGCACAGCAGCACCACGCGTTGTGGTGACTGTGGGGGTTAGTTGATAACCAACAATAAGATCAGCAAGTTCTGCAGGTTGTTCACTCAGTAACAAAATTGGTGCGGTGATTCCGGCACGACGCAATGCAACACCTTCATCAACAATTGCGACGCATAATCCGGTGGCACCACCTACAAGCGCTGCATTGGCTACTTGAATTGCCCCATGACCGTACCCATTAGCTTTCACAACTGCCCACACCTGAACCGGTGCAGTACATTGCGCAACAATTGCAACATTGTGGGAGATTAAGCCCGTGTGAACTTCAGCCCATGCCCATCGCGTTGAGAAATCAATTGACATGAGACATCACATCACTCAGCACATCTGAAATCAGACCAACAACATCACGTGCAATGGCGCCTTCAGCCGCACACCGTGAGCCGGCAACACCATGAACATACGCAGCGGCTGCAGCGGCCTCTGGTGCTGCTAGTCCTCGTGCAAGAAACGCGCCAATAATTCCGGCAAGGACATCGCCAGTTCCAGCAGTGGCGAGACGCTGGTCTCCCGATGCCACCAAATACACAGCGCCTTCTGCATCACTAATAATGGTGGTTGCTCCTTTGCGCACAACAGTGCACCCTATGCGCGCAGCTAGATCACGAGTTGCACCAATGCGATCTGAGGACATCGCATCACCACCGAGGGAAGCAAATTCACCATCATGCGGCGTGAGAATTGTGGCGGCAGTGCGAGAACGCAATGTTGAATAGTCACCGTGAGGGTCAATAGACATAGGAATGCCATCACCATCAATCACTACAGCAATATCACATCGGGCAAGAACCGCACGTACCTCAGCACCTACGTCATCTCCACGACCAAGACCAGGACCGATGACCATTGCACCGAATCGGGCAATATCTGCAGCAACAAAGGTCGCCCAATCGGTCGTGGGCAAAACATGACCGACAATCTCTGTTGGTTGTGAGAATAATGAAGACCCGGCACGCCACGACAAATGCACCATGCCAGAGCCCGCACGCAACGCAGACATACCGACGAGAGAGGCAGCACCTTCCATTCCGTCACTGCCAGAAATTATCCGAACCGCATGGTTCCATTTATGCGCGTCGTATTCGCGTGGCGGCACCCATGCAGCGACATCAACTGCTTCAATCAGATACGTGTCAACGTCATCGGTGGTGTCAATTCCAACATCAATGACATCAATAACTCCGCATAATGCAGGTCCGCTTCCGAAAAACATACCGATCTTTGGTGCGGCAAATGTAATGGTTCGATCAGCAGTCAAGACTCCACTACCTACAGAACCATCAAGAGCATTCAGACCGCTCGGAACATCAACCGCAAGGACAGGAACATCGAACACAATTGGTGGAATCCATTCACCATGAAAGCCGATGCCGTATGCAGCATCAATAACAATGTCTGCAACACGCGAGTCGATAAAACGACTACCCACAGACATTGCATCAACTATTTCAACTGCTGCTCCCCATTGCATCAACCAATGCGCGGCTACTCGCCCATCATCACCATTGTGACCAGGACCAGCAATCACGATGACGCGCTTGCCGTATGAACCACCAAGCATGGTTCGCGCCGCATGAGCAACGGCAAACCCAGCGCGGTTGATAAAGACTTGTTGATGATCGTTGCCCACTGCAGAAAGTGCAGTTGCATCAGCGAGTTTCATTTGCTCTGGCGTGAGGACAGCTATCACTCTCTCAGCGTACGCCCCGTTCAATTACACACCAACGCAATATCTAGAGTGCGGCGACAACCGCCATTGCTGTTGTGTCTGTATGGGTAATAGAGACATGCCATGTCGATACTCCCTGAGCATTGGCAAGAGTTTCTGCCCGACCTGACACAACTAAATGAGGTTCCCCAGACGACAATTTTTGAATCGAGACATCGTGGAAGTCAAAAGCACCGAGCCCAACTCCGAGTGCCTTCATTGTGGCTTCACGTACAGCGAATCGCGCTGCCAGTGACGCAGCGTCATCGGTGCGACCCTCAAGAGAGGTCAATTCTGCACTGGTAAATAAACGCTCGCGCAAGTGCGGACGTCGTTCAAGGAGTTTGCGAAAACGGTCCACATCAACTGCGTCGATACCAATACCTAGCATTTCTATTGTCCGTCAGTTCGCCACAAGTCGGCGCTCTCAGAAACTGGATTAATGAGCAAGTCAGCAATAGAGACTTCAGCGAGTCTGTCTTCACGGAACACGCCTTCAGTTTCAGATACCCAGTCGACCAAGCGGTCGTAACGACGGTCGTATCCTTGCAGCACTTGTCTCGCTGTACCAGCAGCAACCGTGTCATGGAATGCAACGTGCATCAACGAAATCCCCACAGTTGTTGAGCCATGAACCTCGGGGACAAAAATAACGGTGCGTCCATCTTTGCGACCACGAGCAACGAGAACCTCTTGATCAGCAGCAACACGATGCTTGGTCCCGACAAGGGTTGCATTTGTCGTCACACGCGATGTGAGATTTTTTGCTACCCCACCACGATCAATGATGGAAACCGTGGCGTTCCGTGCATCACCTGCAATGGCATACCGAGTAAACCCTTCGACCGAGGCAACGGCAGCATCGAGTGACGCCAACACTTTGAGCGTTGCATACGACAGATTGTCACGCGACGCACCGGCTTCAAGTACTGAGCGAACAAGGACACGATCAAGTAAGCCCTCTTCACTTCGAGAAATGCCAACGGTCACGGTCTTTGCTTGGTGCTTGATCGCGTCAATAGGACGCGTCAATTCATCAATGCTTCGCGTGAGTGCATCGATGAGATCATCAAGAAGTGCCGCTGGCGAAGCAGTGCGGCCAGTTTGACGTTGAAATGCTTGTAGTGGTTGTGGTCCCGTGACAATGCGAAGGAGCGATACCAGACGAACTGCTGTTGACGCTTCAAGGTTGCCGTCATACTGCCCCGTTGCTAGAACCTGTAGGAACTGCTGAGTGACTGGAACGATTTGCGCTTCTACTTGAGCAAGCGCAGTGTCACCACTTGCGCCTCTGCCGACAACAGTTTCCACCACTTCACGTAACTGACGTAACGGACGGGCAAGGGCGTCAATTGCTAACGCTGCTTCGTATCCGAACAAGTGCCCCACCATGGAAGACAACACAAAGGCAAGTGCTGGGTCAGCCACAGGTACATACACAACTGCCGCCGCAGCTGAGTCAAATCGAGTTTCACCCTGAGTCGCGACAACAATTGGAATCGCTTTGTGTGCCTTGAAGATTGCGACTTCTTTTGCAACATCGGTTGCCGTGCCATCGCTTAGGCCAGCAGCGCATACAAGAATCATTGGCTCACATGAAAGGTCAATATGTTTTTTGTCTTCAGTGACATCACATGAAATTGCTTTGTAACACAACTCAGACAACTTGATACGCACTTCATGTGCTGCAACCGTGTTCGGACCATTACCCACAACTGCCCAATAGCGCTTCATAGGTGCGTACTTCTGTGCGATAAGACCAATCTCAGTACGTTGCGCAATCACCGTTTCCATGGCAGTTGGCATATGAACAAGTGAATCCAAGATGCGATGCATACGATCTGCATCAACTTTCCCAGTTGCCTGCGCAATAGCGCAGGACAATATGGCTCCGGCGGCTACTTGTGCATAGAACGCCTTGGTGCTTGCAACACTCATTTCAATATCACGACCATCAGATGTGTAGAACACGCCATGTGCTTTGCTTGCAAGTTCACTTCCACGACGATTGACGATGGCGAGTACAGCCGCTCCGCGCGATGCGACTAAATCAACAGTTCTGTTGGTGTCTGTTGTGGTGCCACTTTGACTCACTGCAATCACCAACATGTCAGACATATCTGTTGACATAGCAAAACCTGAAAGTTCAGTGGCTGTCAGTGCCTCCACTTGAATTGAAGAATCAAGCAACGAACCAAGAACTGGGATAAGCGAGGTGCCGGCAATGGCGGCGGTGCCTTGGCCAATCACGCGGATACGTCGAATTGACCCACTCGCTAAACGGTCCTTAATTGTTTTTGGCAGAGTGAATAAATCAAGATCAGGCACTAATAAACCATTTACTGCGAGCATGCGACTACGAATGGTTTTGCGGAAACTGCGAGGAGCTTCAGTGATTTCTTTCAGCAGGAAATGTGGGAAATCGCCTCGATCAATATCGCGAGTTGTTACTTCAGCAACTGCAACATCACTTTTCACGACTGGGATTTCGATCCCGTCATACCCAAAGCGAGTAATGCCCTCTACTGTGCCGGCGCCATCAACACAAAGACGCACGACTTGCCCACGTGAATTGGGGTCGCCTTCTTTGCGCGGAGTCTCTCCATCGAGACGAACATAGTGCACTGTCTCTTCAACCGTGCCGTATGGTTCACTTGCAACAATGAAGCGGTCTTCGGCGAGACCGATATACAAACCTTGTCCACTGCCGAATAAGGCCAAGTACATATCATTCGGGTCACTAGCTGTCATGTACCCAATAGCAACAGAACCTTCAAACTGTGTCACTGCGTTCAAGAACGCCGCTTGTGTCTCGAGACCAGTACCTCGACCACGATCAACGATGGCGGGAATAACTTTGGCATCTGTTGTAATCGGATCAGCAAAGCGGAGGTTGTGGCGCTCGCGCAATTCAGTGTGATTATCAACATCACCATTCAATACTGCGACTGACACCTGTTGACCCTCAACATCGACTTCTTCACCAGTGACCGGATGAGCATTTGGCTCAGAGATAATTCCTACACTCGCCCATCGCGTATGACCAAGCACTGCAACACGGGAATCAGAGACAGATAGTGCAGTGCGCAGCAAAGCGTCTGCGCTCACTGCATCGCGCATGTGCTTTGTGTTGTCACCAAGTTCGCCAATTTCCGCGGCAGCCTTGTACACAAACACCAATGTGGAACCAGCATGGCGGACACTGGTGTTGGTGAACAACGGATCAGACGTACGGCCCGCCAAGAGAACAGTCAATTCAGAGGACAACGAAGCAAACGAAGGTGACGTAACGAGAACGCTGATACCAGCAGAGTCACGACCACGCACTTCCATTCGATCAATAGCCGAGAACGCTTGGTGAATTGCAAAGTACCCAACTAGTGATGACGCGCCGGCACCAGCACCTGCAAACACATGCACTGCATCGGCTGCACGCAAACGATCACGACGAATTGCCCACGAGGCATCTTTCACGCGTGACAAGCGAGCAACTTCGGCATCGAGCGTGGCTGTATCAACATGAAGTGCATCAATACGAGACTCTTCAGTCGCGGCCACCACATCAATTGCATCTAGGCAAGTGGTGATACGTGTAATCAAGGCTGCATTGCCGACAAGTGCCTGAATGCCTGCATCGCCACGCAGCAACTGGTCAGCGGCCATCAGTGCATCGGCAATGAGGGAACAATCAGTCCCTGCATTCACAGCAGATGTGAGTACTTCCTCAATACTCTGAGCAGTGGGCACACTCCGAGTGCTCGGCCGAGGCAGGATGCCAATAATGCCGCACATATCTACAGATTACTCTCGCCGGACAGTCGCACTAGTGCGTTCCTTCAATTGACCCACCGTGGATATCGACAAGAGATCGGGCGAGGAGATGGGCAATGGACTCTGCAGTTACGTGATCTACTGCTTCCACCATGACCCGTACTACGGGTTCTGTTCCCGATGACCTCACCAGAATGCGGCCATTGTCCCCCAGTTTTGCTTCGGCCTGTGCAATCTGCTCGGCAATGTCACGCTCGGGGTCATGAACTCGATTAGGAGTACGAATGTTCACGAGTACCTGTGGGTATGACTGCATGATAGATGCGGCTTGATCAAGAGTGACGCGTGCACGCGTGATGTATTCAGCTAATTGCAGTGCGGCCAGAAGACCATCACCTGTTGTGGCATGTGCACGGTGAATGACATGCCCACTCTGCTCGCCACCTAATACAAAATCAAATTCATCAAGTGCAACAAGGACGCTGCGGTCACCGACTGGCGTAATGACAACATCAATGTTGTTGTCGCGCATGGTGTGATGAAAACCAAGGTTGGTCATTACAGTCACCGCAACCCCTTTATTGCGGAGAAGTCCACGATGCGCAAGATCAACTGCTGCAATTGCCATAATGTAATCACCATCAATTAGTGCTCCACTTGCACTGACAGCAATGAGACGATCACCATCTCCATCAAATGCAATTCCCAGGTCAGCACCGTCAGCAATCACCTGTGCGGCCAATTGTTGCGGAGCAGTTGCACCACAGTTGTCGTTAATATTGCGACCATTGGGCGATGCGTGGATCACTGACACATCTGCACCAGCGGATAGAAAGACTTCCGGCGCGACATGTGACATCGCGCCATTGGCACAGTCAAGTACGACTCGAACTCCGGATATTGCCTCACCAACAACATTGAGACGATGTGTTGCATACTCGCCAAGAACCCCAGTGGCATCGTGAATAATCGGTTGTGCATGGACGACGGGTTCTGAAACCATCGCATGCCATTCACGTTCGATTTCAATTTGTTCTACGTCGCCTAGTTTTGCTCCGCCAGACGCAAACACCTTGATGCCATTGTCAGACCACACGTTGTGTGATGCGGTAATTGCAATGCCCACCCATCCGTATTGTTCGGCAGCATATGCAATAGCCGGGGTCGGAACAATACCCATGAGATGCACGGCAACACCTTCGGCGGCACAACCTTCGACAATGGCATCTTCTAATTCAGAACCACTTTCACGCGTGTCGCGGCCAATGACAACGGCGATAGGACGTAAAACACGTGCAGTGGCACGTGCAAGGTCACGAGCTAATTCAGTGGTGAGTTCGTCTATAGCGACGCCCCGAACGCCATCTGTTCCGAAATACAACATGTATTGATCTCCTCGCACGAGGTGCAGAGCGCACCACGCAGATAGGAATCAGCGCTTGGTGAACTGAGGCGCCTTACGGGCCTTCTTAAGACCGTACTTCTTGCTTTCTTTCTTACGTGAGTCACGAGTAAGAAGACCAGCTTTTTTCAGTGCTGGACGCATTTCAGGATCAAGTTCGATGAGTGAACGAGCAATAGCCATGCGCAATGCGCCAGCTTGGCCAGTTACGCCTCCACCAAAAATATTTGCATGAATGTCGAATGACTCTTCACGCTCGACCACACGAAGCGCTTCGGTAACAACCATGCGCTGTGTTGCTGTAGTGAAGTACGCCTCGATTGGGCGACCATTGACAACGATTTTTCCGGTACCGGCGCGAGTGATTGCACGAGCAACAGCCTCTTTACGACGACCAGTTGTTTGGGTGAGAGGTGTGTTAGCCACGATGACTCCTTAGTAGCTCAGCGCGCCTTGGCAGCGCTGAGATTGAAAACGACTGGGGACTGTGCAGCATGAGGATGTTCGGGTCCTGCATACACGTTGAGCTTCTTTACCATCTGGCGACCAAGTGGTCCCTTTGGCAACATGCCAGCGATTGAACGAGTGATTGCATCAGCAGGTTTACGATCGAGCAAGTTTTGGTATGTCTCGCTCTTCAAACCACCTGGATAGCCGGAGTAGGTATACACCATGCTCTTTTCAGACTTGCCAGATGTCATAACAATTTTTGATGCGTTAATAATGATGACGTGATCGCCTGAGTCCATGTGAGGTACGAAGGTTGGCTTGTGCTTGCCACGAAGAAGACGAGCAACTTCGGTGCAGAGACGACCAAGGACAAGACCTTCAGCGTCGATGACGTGCCACGCGCGGGTGATCTCACTTGCTTTTGGTTGGTATGTACGCATAAGACTTCTTTCAAGGGAACCCACAACGGGCCGCCGGAACCCCGAAATGGGGGCTTAGTAAGGATAGGGGCGAAATATGCCTCTCGGCAACCGCGAAAGCCAAGTGACGACGACCTTTTATATGATCGGAATCGGCTCCCCTGGATAGCCCACGTCCCACAAAGTGAGGCCACAGGCCGGGGCAACTTGGGACCCATGGGCACGGTCGCGGGCCAACAGGACTTCGCGAGTATCGCTGGCTGGTCGTTGACCAAGGCCCACGTCGACCAAGAAGCCAACGAAGCTGCGGACCATTTGGTAGCAAAAGGCATTGGCCCGAATCTCGAACACCAGAACGTTGTTGCCCTGGTCGACCCATTTGGCTGAATACACCCGACGATGCATGGACGGAACAGGCGCACCCCCAGGTACCTCATCGCGTCGGCAAAATGCGGAAAAATCGTGCTCCCCTATTAACGGATCAATTGCCAATGTCATCAACGGCAGCGACAATGGACGGCGGATGTGCCATGCACGATCAACCAACATTGGATCGGGCGTTTCAGAGTTAAGAACCGTGTAGCGATACCGACGCCAAATAGCGCTATAACGCGCGTCGAACTCATCACTGACCCACTCGGGGTCTGACACTGCAACGTTTGGTTTACACAGCGCATTAACGCTGCGCACAAATGCTGGCAATCGAGTTTCCGATGGAATGTCAACGGTGATGACTTGTCCCCGTGCATGCACTCCCGAGTCAGTGCGACCCGCAACATCGATATGCACACGATGACGCGTGACAGTAGAAATCACATCAGTCAGTAATCCTTCGATGGAATTGATTCCTTCGTTGATTGCAAAACCACGAAACGATGCACCGTGATACCCCACTCGCAAACGAACCCGCCGTAGGGCGGGTTCGTTAGTAAAGTTCTGTTCCGGTTGAGACACCGGTCTTGGCCTTAGACCAGTTCGATACGTACTTCAAGCGCAGCGTCACCGAGACGATGACCGAGCTTCAAGATACGTGTGTATCCACCATTGCGACTGGCGTAACGAGGTGCGATCTCGTTCACAAGCTTTGTGGTCATTTCTTTGTCACCGAGGTAACCCTCGATCTGACGAATGCGATGAACGCGCATTGGCGAATCGCCTTGTGCTTTCTTTGCTTTCGTGATGAGCTTTTCAGCAATAGGACGAAGTTCTTTGGCTTTTGCTTCCGTTGTCTTGATTCCTTCAGCTGCGAACAGTGAAGCGGCCATGTTGGCCATCATGAGACGTTGGTGCTGTGCACTTCCGCCAAAGCGGGGGGCGCGACGTGGAGTTGGCATTGCTGTTCCTTAATTCCTGTGATTACGCGCGAAGTGTAAGTCCACGCTCATCGAGCTTCTGGATAATTTCATCCAAGCTTTTCTGACCGAAGTTTGTGATGTTGAGCAAGTCGTCGATTGACTTCAAAAGAAGTTCGCCAATTGTGTTGATTTGTCCGCGCTTCAAGCAGTTACGTGGGCGCTCGCTGAGGTCGAGGTCTTCGATTGGCAAGTCAAGGTCAGGCACACCGACATTGGCGCCCATTGGCTCGCTGAGTTCGAGTGACTGTGGCTCTTCTGACAATGTTGCAATGAGATCAACAAGTGAACGCAATGTTGCTGACGCTGAAGCCAATGACTCACGAGGTGAAATTGATCCATCAGTTTCTATGTCGATAACCAAACGGTCGTAGTTGGTACTCTGGGCAACACGTGTTGGCTCTACTTCGAACATCACGCGGCGTACTGGTGAGAAAATTGCATCGATGGGGATTACTCCAATGATGCGGCTTTCTGCGTCACGGTCGGTGGAAAGATATCCGCGGCCGCGCTCAACTGTGATGTCAAGTGCAAGATGGGCGCCAGCATTGAGAGTTGCAAGGTGCAGCGATGGGTTGAGAATTTCAACATCAGAGTTTGTTGGAATGTCGCCGGCCTTGAGGATCATTGGACCCTTAACGTCAACGCGCATAACAACTGGCTCATCATTTTGTGACATAACAACAACATCTTTCAAGTTCATGATGAACTCTGTGATGTCTTCTGTCATTCCCTTGATGGTTGTGAACTCATGCTCGACACCGTCGAACTTGACAGTTGTGATTGCAGCACCAGGAATTGATGACAACAACGTACGACGAAGTGAGTTACCAATTGTGTGGCCGAAACCTGGCTCAAGTGGGCCGACGGCGAAACGCTGACGTGTTGGGTGATCTTCGCCGATTGCTTCGACTGATGGACGCTGGATTACAAGCATGATTGGCTCCTAAGAAAAGACTGGGTTACTTCGAGTACAACTCAACGATGAGTTGTTCGCGGACGGGGACATCGATGTGCTCGCGCTGTGGCAGGTCACGAACCGTAACTTGCTTGTCGCCAGCCTCTAGCCAACCAACAAGTGGGCGGTCAAGAGTGTCGATGTTGTGTGTGATCTGAATCATTTCTTTTGCCTTGGGAGCAAGTGAAACGACATGACCACGCTTGACACGGAATGAAGCGATGTCAACGCGCTTGCCATCGACCTGAATGAGGCCGTGGTTTACGAACTGACGAGCCTGAGGGCGAGTTGCTCCCCAACCGGCGCGGAACACGACGTTGTCGAGACGCTGTTCAAGAAGACGCAACAAGTTTTCACCAGTTGGGCCTGCAAGACGAGTCGCTTCTTCGTAGGTCAAGCGGAACTGACGCTCGAGCACACCGTAGATGTACTTAGCCTTCTGCTTCTCTTGTACTTGCGCAAGGTATTCACTGCCGGCATTACGACGACGTGTACGACCATGCTGGCCCGGTGGGAACGGACGGCGATCAAGCGCCTTTGATCCCTTGGCATTTTCATAAATGTTCGTGTTAAGACGGCGCGAGATGCGCACTTTTGGTCCTGTGTAACGGGCCATGATTAGCTCCTACGACGCTTTGGTTGTAGGCAACCGTTGTGAGGTACTGGAGTGACATCTTTGATGCCTGATACTTCAATACCGAGATTCTGAATTGAACGAAGTGCTGTATCGCGACCAGAGCCTGGACCTTTTACGTGCACTTCTGCGCGCTTAAGACCATGCTCCATTGCAGCCTTGCCAGCTTTTTCTGCTGCCATTTGTGCAGCGAACGGAGTTGACTTACGTGAACCCTTGAAGCCAACGCCACCAGACGATGCCCATGCAATGACATTGCCTTCAGTGTCTGTAATAGACACGATTGTGTTGTTGAAAGAACTCTTGATGTGAACAACGCCAGTTGTGACGTTCTTGCGCTCACGCTTACGTGGACGACGTCCACCTGCTTGTGTCTTGGCCATGGTGTTATCTCACTGCCTTTTTCTTGTTAGCTACTGTCTTCTTAGGCCCCTTACGTGTGCGTGCATTTGTATGCGTGCGCTGTCCACGAACTGGAAGTCCCTTACGGTGACGAATGCCCTGGAGACATCCGATTTCGATTTTGCGTTTGATGTCCTGCTGCACATCGCGGCGCAGGTCACCTTCAACGGTGATGTTCTGATCAACCCAACCGCGGATGCGGTTGACTTCATCTTCTGTGAGATCACGAACGCGAGTGTTCTTGTCTAGGCCAGTGGCCTCACAAATTTTCTGGGCCGTCGAACGACCAATGCCAAAGATATATGTCAACGAAATTTCCAAACGCTTTTCGCGTGGAATGTCGACTCCAACAATACGTGCCATGTGTTTACGTGTCCTTCGTTGACTCTCTAGCCCTGGCGCTGCTTGTGCCGGGGATTTTCGCAGATCACTCGTACTCGCCCATGGCGACGAATGATGCTGCACTTCTCACAAATTTTTTTGACGCTTGTGCGTACTTTCATTGCGTTCTCACTTAAACCTGTATGTAATTCGACCTCGGGTGAGGTCGTATGGGGTGAGTTCCACTTGGACTTTGTCGCCCGGAAGAATACGGATGTAGTGCATTCGCATTTTTCCAGAGATATGCGCCAACACTTTGTGTCCGTTCTCTAATTCCACACGAAACATAGCGTTAGGTAGGGACTCGAGAATCGTGCCTTCGAGCACGATCGCATCTTCTTTCGGCTGAGCCAGAGTGGACTCCTTAGTTAGTTGGGACAGGGCGCCCCCATTAGCAGACTTGCAATAGGGGCGAGTGACAATGCTATCGGCGCATCTGCCACACGCCAAGTGCCGATCACCGTCTTTGTTCGACTGTTGCGGTGAGACGGCCAAAGACTTCTTCGGGGGTTCCAACCCCGTCAACTTGGGCCATACGGCCAGTTTTGCCATAAAAGTCGATGAGCGGCTCGGTTTGGGACTCATAGAGGTCAAGTCGGCGATTGATGGCATCGGGGGTGTCATCGTCTCGTTGCACCACGTCTCCCCCACAGTTCTCACAACTCCACTGAGTCGCCAGATGGTCAGAGGCCTGATAGTTCGTCCCGCAGTCGCGACAGACGCGCCGGATCGACAAACGAGAAAGAACCAATTCACGAGGAACAACAAGATCGATCACAAGGTCAAGAGGGCGGCTGACAGCTGCCTGATCAAGTGATTCGGCCTGAGAGACGGTCCTCGGAAATCCATCAAGAATGTATCCACGCACCCGCGCGTCATCTTCTGAAAGGCGACTACTGACCAATGAGACCATGATGTCGTCGCCGACCAAACCGCCTACATCAATAATGGCCTTTGCCATCTGTCCGAGTTCGGTTCCTTCACGAACCGCAGCTCGCAACATGTCGCCCGTCGAAATATGCGGGACAACAAAATGTCGAGACAAGCGAACGCACTGCGTTCCTTTACCCGAGCCCTGCCGGCCCAACAGCACCAAACGTGCGCCAGGAATCACAAATACCTCTGAGTACCCACGAGGGCAAACCACCACCCAAAAGGGCCAGTGGTCACTTCAAGAAGCCCTCATAGTTGCGCAGCATTAATTGACTATCAATCTGACGCATCAATTCAAGTGCAACACCGACAGCAATCAACACAGTGGTTCCGGCAAATGGGAATGATTGAACATCTCCGACCCACAAAATGATGTACGGCAAGATTGCAATGAACGCAACGAACAATGCACCAGGCAACGTGATGCGGTTAACAGCTTTCGACAAGTAACGCTCGGTCTGTTGACCAGGACGAATACCGGGAATGAAACCACCCTGTTTGCGCAACTGATCTGCCTGACGAATGGGGTCAAACGCGATGGAGTTGTAGAAATATGCGAATGCCACGATGAGCATGAAGAACCCAACGATGTACACCAAATTTTGGCTATTCACCAAGTAATCATTGACAAAACTCGCAACGGAGCCACGCCAGCCTTCAGCACTACCGAGAACGTTTGATAGCAATACCGGCAACAACAAAACCGACGATGCAAAGATGATGGGGACAACGCCGGCCTGGTTAACTTTCAACGGGATATATGTGCTTTGCCCACCAGTCATATTGCGACCAACGACTCGTTTTGCAAATTGAACTGGAATTCGGCGCTGGCCGAGTTCAACACGAACAACTGCTGCCAAAATTCCAAGCGACACAATGGCCAGCAATGCGAACACGATGAACTTCTTACTCTGCAAAATTGAGTAGTAGCTGTATGGCAAACCCGACACAACAGATGAGAAAATAATGACGGACATTCCATTTGAAATGCCACGCTGACTGATGAGTTCTCCGACCCACATCAACAATGCTGTACCCGCAACAAGTGTTGGGATAACCAACAATGCACGCGGCATGAACGGATCAAGCAAGACAACATCTGGAGCCTGCGCTGCAGCGCCAAAGAATGCAGAGCCGTTTCCTTGTCCGAAAATAAACGTGAGTCCAGAACCTTGCAACAGTGCGATAACAATTGCCACGTAACGAGTCCATTGTGTGATCTTGCGCTGACCAACAGCGCCCATCTGTTGCCATTCCTGCAATTTAGGGATCACAACATTCAACACCTGCATGATGATGCTGGCGGTGATGTACGGCATGATGCCAAGCGCGAAAATGGAGAAGGACCCGAAGGCTCCACCAGAGAACAAGTTCAAAAACCCAAGAGCACCTTGGGATTTGGACGCTTCACGCAATTGCGCAACGGCACTTGCATCAATGCCAGGAACGCGAAGTGACGAACCAAACCGATAGACCATGATCATGACAAGGGTGAAAAACACCTTCTTGCGAAGATCTTCTACCTTAAAGATGTTCTTCAGGTTAGAAAACACGTAGTACTCCTTGTCGACATCGAACAGTAACTGCTGCGACGACGGTTAGCGGTTGGTGAACTGGTTGCCCTTAGCAGGAGGACGAATTTTGTGTGGCAACGGCAGAATAGTCACGGAACCACCTGCAGCAAGAATGGCAGCTTCCGCTGACTTCGAGACTGCATGAGCAGACACCTTGACTGGAATCGACAATGTGCCACGACCAAGAACCTTGACCAACGTGCCCTTGTGAGCGACACCCTTTGCCATGAGGATTTCAGGGGTGACTTCCGCAAGACCGATATCGGTAAGAGCATCAAGGTTGACGGCGTAATACTCCACGCGGAATGGGTTATTAAAGCCCTTCAACTTTGGAAGGCGCTGGCTCATTGGTGTCTGACCACCTTCGAAACCACGAGCTACCTTGCCGCGACCACGAGCGTTCTGGCCCTTAGTACCACGGCCGGCAGTTTTACCGCCCTTACCGCCGGTACCACGACCTTTGCGCTTTGCGCGGTGGTTGCTTCCTGGTGCTGGTGCAAGTTCATCGACGCGCATGATCAGTTGTTCTCCTTGACTTCAATGAGGTGAGGAACTCGGGCAATCATGCCACGAATTTCTGGACGATCGGGAAGAGTGTTGGTGTCACCAATTTTGGTGAGACCGAGAGCGCGAAGTGTGCCAACAGATTTTGGCTTTGCGCCAATCTTTGAACGCTTCAACGTAACGGTAAGAGTTTTCTCAGCCATGATTAATGTGCCTCTCCAGCAGCGAGTGCTTTCTTGCGCTCGTTGTATGCCTTCAGTAATCCCTTTGGAACAAATGTCTCAGCAGGAATGCCGCGACGCTTTGCGACTTCGTCAGGACGCTGTAGTTCACGAAGACCATCAATAGTTGCACGAGCAACGTTGATTGCATTCGCAGAACCAAGTGACTTGGCGAGCACATCATGCACGCCAGCTTCTTCAAGAATGATTCGAGCTGCACCACCGGCGATAACACCGGTACCCGGAGCAGCAGGCTTCAAAAGAACGCGACCAGCTCCGGAGATTCCGAGAATTGGGTGAATGATTGTTGTGCCGGCAAGTGCAACATCAAACATGCTGCGCTTTGCTTCTTCAGTACCTTTTTGGATTGCCAAAGGAACTTCCTTTGCCTTTCCGTATCCGAGACCAACCCGACCATTGCCATCGCCCACAACAACAAGTGCTGTGAAAGAGAAACGGCGTCCGCCCTTAACAACCTTTGCAACACGATTGATATGAATCACGCGTGATTCACGAAGTGCGCCTGGCTCTGGGGGTGTTGATGGATTTGCGTTGTTTGAGTATGAATTGCTCATTAGAACTCCAGTCCTGCGTCACGAGCTGCTTGTGCTGCTGCGGCAACACGGCCGTGGTAGGCGTAACCACCGCGGTCATAAACGACCGTTGAGATTCCGGCTGCCTTAGCGCGTTGTGCGATTAATTGTCCGACCTTTGTTGCTGCTGCAACAGTTGCGCCGCTTGCGCTGCGAAGGTCGCCTTCGACAGATGATGCTGCAGCGATTGTGTGACCGAGATCATCATCGATGAGTTGCATGCTGAAGTGCTTGTTTGTGCGATGCACGGCAAGACGCGGACGTATTGCTGTGCCGTAGATTTTTTTGCGTACACGACGATGACGACGAAGTCGTGACTCGCGACGAATGCTTGAGAGATTTGCCATGGTGAATCCTTACTACCGAATCACTTCTTGCCGGTCTTGCCGGCCTTACGAAGAATGTGCTCATTGAGATAACGCACGCCTTTGCCCTTGTATGGCTCTGGCTTACGGATGGAACGGATGTTTGCTGCAACTTGACCGACAAGTTCTTTGTCGATGCCCTTCACAATGACTCGTGTCTGCACGGGAATTTCAAACGAAATTCCCTCAGGTGCTGGCACGATGACAGGGTGTGAGAAACCAAGAGCAAGACGCAAGTTTGCGCCTTGTGCTTCAGCGCGGTAACCCACGCCAACGATTTCAAGTTCTTTTGCAAAACCTTCAGTGACACCCAAGACCATGTTGTTCACGAGTGTGCGTGACAAACCGTGGAGTGCACGGTTCTGACGCTCGTCGTTTGGACGCTCAACAAAGATGGTGGTGTCTTCTTTACGGACAACAATTTCACCAGGAATATCGCGTGCGAGTGTTCCCTTTGGTCCCTTTACGGTGACAGTGCGACCAGCAATGGTGACATCAACGCCGGATGGAACGGTGATGGGAGCTTTACCAATTCGTGACATATTTGTTTCCTACTTTCGTCCCAGGCTCACCACACGAAGCACAGGACTTCGCCACCGACCTTGCGCTTACGCGCTTCACGGTCGGTCATGAGACCTTGGCTAGTGGATAGAACTGCAACACCAAGGCCACCAAGCACGCGAGGCACTTGAGTTGAATTGCGATACACGCGAAGACCAGGAGTTGACACACGTGTCAGACCCTTGATCGTACGATCGCGATCATTTGAATATTTCATTTGAACGGTGAGTTGGTTACCTGGACCTTTTGTTGAAGGCGCAACGGCATAGCTATCGATGTAACCCTCTTTTTTAAGGATTTCAGCGAGAGCAACTTTTTGTTTCGACGATGGCATCACTACTGCTTCATGCAACGCAGTGTTTGCGTTACGGATGCGTGTGAGCATGTCTGCGATTGGATCGGTCATCATGAGTAGTACCTACCAGCTCGCCTTAGTAACGCCTGGAATTTCTCCGGCGTGAACCATTTCTCGAAGACAAATACGGCACAGTCCAAATTTGCGGTACACCGAACGGGCACGACCACACTTGCGGCAACGTGTGTAACCACGCACCTTGAACTT
>SHUR01000014.1 GCA_009694565.1 Ilumatobacteraceae bacterium
AAGGTTTGTTTCCCACTGAACTCGTGAACGAATTCAAGAAATGTCGTGATCAAGTGCCACCACAACCTTGGGACACCGTGAAGCTCATCGTGGAACAAGACTTGGGTGCTCGACTTGAAGATGTGTTCGCCAATTTTGAACAACAATCTCTCGCTGCAGCTTCAATTGCTCAAGTTCACCGCGCAACACTCATGAGCGGCGAAGACGTCGTGGTAAAAGTGCAGCGTGCGCAGGTATCTGAACTTGTTCGTCGCGACCTTCGCGTCATGGCATGGATTGCCCCTTTTATGATTGGTCGTATCAAGGTTGCGGCACTCGCGAACCCACCAGCTCTTGTTGAATTGTTTGCAGAAACAATTGTGGAAGAGCTCGATTTCCGAATGGAAGCATCAAACATGATTGATGTGTCTGTCATGTTGCACGACCTCAATCAAGAGGCATACATCGTGCCGCGACCCCACCCAATTCTTGTCAAGCGGCGCGTACTTGTGATGGAACGTCTACAGGGTTTCAACTTCGATGATGTTGAAGGCATGCAAGCAGCAGGAATTGATACTGAACAAGTCATCAAGGCCGGAATGATCTCATTTATGGAAGGTGCACTTATTCATGGCATCTTCCACGGAGACCTTCACGGTGGAAACTTGTTTGTACTGTCCGATGGTCGCACAGCTCTTCTCGACTTCGGCATCGTGGGCCGTCTCTCTACAAAGCGTCGTCTTGCATTTATGCGTCTCATGCTTGGCGCCACAACTAATGACTTGCACAGCCAAGTGACTGCTCTGCGAGACCTCGGAGCGCTCCCATCAGACACCGATATTGACGCAGTAATTCGCGACCTCGGCCTTGATCAACCCACCATCGACCCCACGTCACTTGACGGCGAAGAACTAGTGGCTGAAGTGCAACGCATTGTGAAGGCACTTCTTGCATACGGCGCAAAACTGCCAAAGGAACTCATGTTGTACATCAAGAACATGGTGTTTCTCGACGGTGCCATTGCGCGCCTCGCGCCAGACCTTGACATCATTGGTGAACTCACCAATATCTCAATGACATTCATGCAGCGTCACGGCGCCCGCTTGTCAGAGGAACTAGGCGTCGATATGAACACAGTAGAAATTGACATGGGCAGCCTCAAGGCCGGCCTTGGTGTTGATGAATCAACAGAGTCAATGACGTACCGCCAACTGCAAGAACGGCGTGACCTGATTCAGAAGCGCATGCGCGACCACATCACTAACTAGTCCAATCGGCAAGACTGTTGAGGTGAGACTTATCGTTGCGCGTTGCACTGTGGAATACGCAGGCCGCCTAGAAACCCGCCTGCCAGAAGCCCTTCGTCTTGTCATGGTCAAAGCCGATGGATGCGTTGCGGTTCATTCTGATGGTGGTGCCTATAAGCCACTGAACTGGATGACAGCGCCGAACGTTATTGAAGACAACTCTGATCATTGGATAGTGCGCAACCCAAAGGGCGAAGCAATGACGATTACTTTTCATGAGATTTTTCACGACAGCGACCATATCTTTGGCGAAGATCCGGGACTTGAAAAAGATGGCGTAGAGAAACAACTGCAAGAACTACTCGCCGCGTCACCCGATGTAATGGAACAAGGACTCACGCTGATTCGCCGCGAGCACTACACAGCCCTTGGCCCTGTCGATATTTTGTGCAAAGACACTGCCGGTAACACTGTGGTGATTGAAGTAAAGCGTCGAGGTGAAATTGATGGCGTTGAGCAACTCTCGCGCTATCTCGTCGACTTAGCCAATGACCCATCACTTGGAACTCTGCGCGGCATGTTTGTAGCCCAAAGCATCAAGCCTCAGGCACGGACACTTGCAGAATCACGCGGCATTGTGTGCGTTGAAGTTGATTACGACGAACTACGTGGACGTAAACCAGACAACTGGACCTTGTTCAGTTAACCCACTTGCCGATGTGGCCACTGTGAGTTGTCCACACATCCTCTGGTACTGTCCGCAGATATGCATTCCTTCATCAATGTCCAGAATAAAGACGTCACTGTTCGCGTCGCTGTTGAAGGCACAGGACCACTCATCGTATGCGTTCACGGCTGGCCGGAACTCTGGTACTCATGGCGCCATCAGCTCTCATACTTTTCTGAACGCGGATACAAAGTTGCAGCAATGGACGTGCGCGGCTACGGCGGTAGTTCACGACCTCATGACATCGCTGATTACACATTGCGAAACCTTGCATCGGATGTAGTGGCAGTAATCGATGCACTCGATGATTCACCATCTCGGATCGAGAATTCTCACGGTCAGGCAATTCTTTTTGGTCACGACTGGGGTGCCCCCATTGTGTGGAATACATCAATTCTTCACCCCGAACATATTCGTGCGGTTGCTGGTCTCAGTGTTCCCTTCGTTGGGATATCAGAAGGATCATTTCTTGACATCGCAGAAATGATCTATAAAGACAAATTCTTTTATCAGTTGTATTTTCAGGCAGAAGGTGTTGCGGAAGCAGAATTTGAAGCCGATGTAGCTGCCAGTTTGCGTAAGACATACTTCTCAATCTCAGGTGATGCACCACTAAACCGCTTCTTGGAAAATAAACCAGTTGATGCAAAATTTTTTGATGGCATGGTAGACCCAAAAGTTTTCCCAGGTTGGCTCACCGAAGCAGACCTGCAAGTATTCATTGACGCATTTACAGCATCTGGATTCCGCGGACCATTCAACCGATACAGAGCACAACGTATCGATGCAATAGACATGACCGAACATATCGGATCACTAATCACACAACCATCTTTCTTCATCGGTGGCGAAAACGATCCTGTGCGTTCCTTTGTACCTGGCATGGACCTCTACGAAAACCCACTCAGCGGCGGCGCAGATGTCCGCGGCTCCGTAATCATTCCAAATGTTGGTCATTGGGTTCAGCAAGAGGCACCCCTTGAGACAAACATCGCTCTTGAGGGTTTCCTATCTCAGTTGAAGTAAAGAATCCTCGAGATATTCGAGATGAGCCCTGCTCCTACTCATTTTCTGTTTGTGAAAATCTCTTGTTCTTGCTGATTTGATCGGCCAAATCAGTGAACATTTCCGCAAATGGCCAAGATCTACGCCAAATGAGACCGATCGTGCGACTTGGTGACAGACCGGCGAATCGGCGCGTGACAATACCTCGACCAGGGCCCGCCTCAACTTTTTCTGCGCACTCTGGCAACAAAGTGACACCCATTCCTGCTGCAACCATCTGCGACAACGTAGCCATACTTGTTGCCTGTATTTCACTGGGTTCACTAAACGCAAGTTGACAAACTTGCGCAACTTGATCTCGAAGACAATGCCCCTCTTCAAGAAGAATCACTCGCTCGCCACGTAATTTTTCTAACTTGATTGGAGACTTAGCGCGTGCCAATTCGTGATTTGACGGCATTGCCAACAAAAATTTGTCTTCAGTAATTGGAGCACAAAGAAACTCATCAGAAAAAACCGGCAAAGCCAAAAGGCCTAGATCAATCTCACCTCGGCGCAGTGAATCTAAGAGGTTGTTTGTCTTCATTTCGAAAATTCGCAACTCGGCGTCTGGGTGCGAGACTTTGAACAACCGAACGACATCAGGCAAAATATATGGTGCCAAAGTTGGTATAACACCGAGCCCGATCTCGCCGCGTAATCGCTTTCCGTCATGCATGGTTGCCTCAACAAGGCCAACCACTTCTCGCAAAACAACGCGAGCTCGTTTCAGCACCTCACCACCGTGGGTTGTGAGCAACACGCCACGATTTGTCCGTTCAAACAACGTGACGCCCAACTTTCGTTCAAGCTCTTTGATCTGTGCGCTCAAGGCTGGTTGCGAGACGAACTGCTCATCGGCAGCCACGCCAAACGAACCCGAATCGGCGATCGCAACAAAATAACGCAACTGTTGAAGGGTGGGCCAAGACATAACTAAAACTTATGATACTTAGCAAAAAGTACGATTTGCCCTATGGGCAAAAATAGCCGAGAATGGTCCCATGACAAATGACCAAACCAGCAGTTGCCCTTTTTCGGGCGGAGCAATCACATCCCCAAACATGGGCCCCACAAATGCAACATGGTGGCCAAATCAACTCAACGTCAGAGTCCTTCACAACAATCCAGAAGTTGGCGATCCGATGGATCCCGATTTCGATTATGCGAAAGAGTTCCAGTCACTTAATCTCGATGCAGTAGTAAACGACCTCACCGTTTTGATGACAGATTCACAAGACTGGTGGCCAGCTGACTACGGTCATTACGGACCTTTCTTCATCCGCATGGCGTGGCACGCGGCTGGTACATATCGTATTCAAGACGGTCGTGGCGGCGGTGGCGCAGGTATGCAACGCTTCGCACCGACCAATTCTTGGCCAGACAACGGCAACCTCGATAAGGCACGTCGTCTTCTTTGGCCTATTAAGCAAAAGTATGGAAACAAAATTTCTTGGGCCGACCTAATGATCCTCACCGGACATGTCGCTCTCGAGTCGATGGGTTTCAAATCGTTCGGCTTCGCAGGTGGTCGCCCAGACGTTTATGAATCAGACGACACTTATTGGGGCACAGAAACAACGTGGCTCGCCGATGAGCGATACTCAGGTGATCGCGAACTTGCGAATCCGCTAGCCGCAGTTCAAATGGGCTTGATCTATGTGAATCCAGAAGGTCCAAACGGCAAGGCCGACCCAGTGTTGTCGGCTCGTGACATTCGTGAGACATTTGCACGCATGGCAATGAACGATGAAGAAACTGTTGCACTCGTTGCAGGTGGTCACACATTCGGTAAAGCACACGGTGCTGGCGACCCAGGTAAATATGTCGGTCCAGAACCCGAAGCTGCACCAATCCAGGCAATGGGCCTTGGTTGGTTGAACTCAATGAATTCAGGTAGTGGTGTCGACACAATTACCAGCGGCATCGAGGGCGCTTGGACAACTAACCCGACTCAATGGGATAACGAATATTTCAAAATTTTGCTTGAGAATGAATGGGAGCTAACTAAGAGCCCAGCAGGTGCACAACAGTGGATACCAAAAGGCGGAGCGATGGCTGGCACTGTGCCAGATGCACACGATTCTTCACGATCTCATGCACCAATCATGACAACAGCCGATCTTGCTCTGAAGTTTGATCCTGCTTACCTCAAGATTTCGAAAGACTTCTACGCAAACCCTGACAAGTTTGCCGATGCGTTTGCTCGCGCCTGGTTCAAACTTAATCACCGCGACATGGGACCAAAGGCTCGGTACCTGGGCAACTTGGTGCCAAAGGAAGATCTGATTTGGCAAGATCCAGTTCCGAAGCCAGGCAAAGTGCCGACTGCAGCAGATGTTGCAAATCTGAAGAAGAAAATCCTGGCAAGCGGACTTTCAGTTTCAGAGTTGGTCTTCGCCGCATGGGCCTCGGCTTCAACTTTCCGAGGCACAGACAAGCGTGGCGGTGCAAACGGCTCGCGCATTCGCTTAGCACCTCAGAAAAATTGGGAAGCAAACGATCCAACCGAACTGGCAAAGGCTCTCAAAATTTATGAGGCGCTCAGCACAGAAACCGGCTTCTCGATTGCCGACCTGATTGTTCTCGGCGGAAACGCGGCAGTTGAAAAGGCTGCCCAAGACGCCGGAGTGACCGTTGAAGTGCCATTCTTGCCAGGACGTGGCGATGCAAAAGCCGAACAGACAGATGTTGATTCATTCGCAGTGCTTGAACCGACTTTTGATGGTTTCCGCAACTACCTGCGTCCGGGTCACGTTCAGACAACAGAACAGTTGTTGCTCGAAAAAGCAAGCCTCCTCACGCTCAGTGCTCCAGAAATGACAGTACTGGTCGGTGGCTTGAGGGCCTTGAACGCGAACTTCAAGCGTTCAAATCATGGTGTATTCACTAAGACACCGGGCGTTCTCACCAACGACTTCTTTGTTGCGTTGACTGACATCAATATTGAGTGGCATCCAACAGACAAATCGGAAGAATTGTTTGAGGGGCGCGATTGCAAGACTGGCAAAGTCATCTGGACAGGTACACGCAACGACTTGATCTTCGGATCAAACTCGCAATTGCGTGCCCTCTCAGAGGTCTACGCTCAAAACGACGCAAAGGCAAAATTCGTGCGTGATTTCGTTGCCGCATGGACGAAGGTAATGAACCTCGATCGCTTCGACAAATAAAAAAGCAGGGTTAAACGCTCCTGAAATTGACAGTCTTGTTTTTGCTGTCCTGTTTTTTTACTTGTCGTGCTGCTCTACGATCCGTTGCAATCAATGCGCCGTTTAAATAGTGGCTCTACCCTGTCAGTAAAGAGTCTGGGTGCTTGATGACGAGAGATCGTCGCAGCTTCACAAACTCAGCGCGTTCGCAAGATTCTCTGGATTGAAATAATCAGGGTGTTGGTCCTTCGTTGTTTCTCATCGGCTCGGACAAGGCAACATGCTGCTGATCAACAGCGAATACAACATCCTTTTAGGTATTGATCGGCTCACAGTAGGGGCCACAAACGGCGGCAGACCACCGACGTAACACCGCCGCTGATGGGGCCTACCGCTTTCACAGCAGCTAGATCCCTGACACTGCCCCACTGATTCGGATACTTCGCTTGAGGGCCCTAATCAAAGCTTTTGTTCTTGCGTCGACGAGTTGTCCTCACTCGGGCAAATCCGAGAACGACGGCGGCGACGACGACTGTCCCAGTCACCAGTATTATCTGATTGTTGAAAGTTGTTTTATTAGACAAGGTTGCAGTGTTAGGTTCGCCCGCATACCACGTCATTACTCCGGCAATACCGAGATTACGATTGGGAATATTCTCAACAGTACTGCCAAACATTTCTTTTTCTCCAACAGACACTGTGAACCGCGCCGAAGAATCGCCAGTGACGGTGATTGAATAAATGCCGCTTACGGCAACACCTCGAAGTTCGGTCAGACGAACATAGTTTGTACCCGTGAAGGGCTCGGGGAACGAGACCTTTTCAGTTACCGCAAGTTTCACTGTTACGCCGTCTGGAGATTCAACGTTTAAAACCGGCAGTAAATCTTCGTTGAGCATATTTTCTGGTGAGAGATCGGGAATCAAAATGGAAATATAAAGAGGATCACCTTCACGAAACTTGACGCGAAAGCCCCTAGTGTCACCTTCGGTATCAAGTGAACCATAGATTGCAAAAGAAATTGTTCCATCCACAAGTAGTGGTCCACTGGTTGGTGTTCGTTGGTCTGAAGTCAGAATGATCGGATCATGTGCACTAGCAAGTGAAGCCGGCAGTAAAAAAAGAAAAATGGCAGCAATAAGAAGAGATTTTTTCATAGCCTTACTCTCTCGCAGTGTGTAGTGCAGCGATAAGACTTTTGGGCGAACCATTGAATGCTTCAATTTGTGCACTGTTGAGTACAACTTCAAGACTTGAAGAAGACCGACCGAGGACGATTGGGTAGTTGCCTTTGGCAGCGATGAGCACATCTTGCGGAGCGTCGTCTCGGTGGTAGGTGGTAAATACAACCCCAAGTGACTCGCTGCATTGAACCCAGTCAGCTCGCTTGCGAAACATCCCGTGTGTCACCTCACAAAGCGAACAATGTCTGATGCCTAAACGGGCTCCAAACCAGTATGAAACTTCTCCCCATACTGAGGCATCAGCGTTATACACGCCAATATATTCAAGATATTGAGCATCCTCTGACATGCCATATATTAGGTGCTAACTAGCGCTGTTGACACATATGGTTGAGATGTGACACTAATAGTGGAGCTGGGCAATGTCTGGTGTCCTAGACACTGTTCGTCAGGGGGATGACGAGTGTTCTGCGAAATTCGCCGCCGCATCTCATGTCATCTGGATAGAAGTTTCTAGCGCTTTCTCATTTTGAATGTTGGGCGTCTCTAATAAATAGAGGTCATTACAATTGCAATCGTCGCAACGGTGACTTCTGCCCCCGGCATGAATCGAACATACGACCTGCGGCTCAGGAAAGCGACAAAATAAATTTATGTGTGGTAATTCGGCGCCTCATGGGTAATGGTGACATCGTGAGGATGACTTTCCTCTCGTCCAGCTGTTGTCACTTTCATAAATCGGGCTTTGGTTTGCAATTGTGAAATGTTTGACGCACCGACATAACCCATTCCAGAGCGAAGCCCCCCAATCAGTTGGTACACCACGTCGCCGAGCGAGCCGGAGTATGCAACCCGCCCTTCGATACCTTCTGGCACAAGTTTTTGTTGTGCTTGACCACTTCCTTGAGCGCTGCCGTATCTATCTGCACCAAGACCCTGCATTGCACCAATAGAACCCATGCCGCGATAGGTCTTATACCGACGACCCTCAAAAAGTTCATGTTCGCCAGGAGCCTCATCGGTACCCGCCAACAAACTGCCCAGCATCACAACATGTGCACCCGCAGCAAGCGCCTTCACAACGTCGCCGGAATATGTAATACCTCCATCGGCAACGACGACCACCCCTCTCGAGGCAGCGCGTTGAGCCGTGTACCAAATCGCAGAGAGTTGTGGCATTCCGGTGCCGGCAACCACGCGCGTCGTGCAAATTGAACCAGCACCGACACCAACTTTTACAGCGTCAACACCAACATCGACGAGAGCATCTACGCCCTCTTCCGTTACAACATTGCCAGCGATTACAGGAAGCGATGGCCACGCAGATTTGATCCGACGTACAGCATCAAGAACTCCTTGAGTATGGCCGTGTGCTGTATCAACAACGACGACGTCTATTCCAGTTTCCACGAGCGCAGCAACCCTTTCTTCTAGGTCTGGTCCAACACCCACGGCAGCACCAACACGCAGTCTCCCGCCACTGTCGCGGGTTGCACGTGGATGTTCCTTTGCCTTCATAATGTCCTTTACTGTGATGAGGCCTTGCAAATATCCCTTTTCATCTACAAGTGGCAATTTCTCAATTCTGTGTTTCTGCAAGATGGCACGTGCTTCATCAAGCGTTGTTCCTACAGTGGCAGTGACGAGCGGAGAAGCAGTCATAAATCCAGATACAGACTTCGTGAAATCTGATGCATCACAAAAACGAATATCGCGGTTGGTAAGAATTCCGAGCAGTAGTCCTGCTGCATCTGTAATGGGTACTCCAGAGAAGTGATACCGATGCATCAGTTCTTCGGCGTCTGCAAGTGTGGCTGTAACGGGAAGAGTCACTGGGTCTGTAATCATTCCGGCCTGCGAACGCTTGACCTGCGAAACATTACTTGCTTGTTCTGCAATAGTCATATTGCGATGCAATATTCCAATTCCACCGATGCGCGCAAGCGCAATTGCCATCGGGGCCTCCGTTACTTTGTCCATTGCCGCAGACATAACCGGCACAGCAAGCGTGATGTCCTGTACTAGATGAGCCGATACATCAACATCATTTGGAAGGACGTCACTAAACCCTGGAACGAGAACAACGTCATCAAAGGTCAACCCTTCAATGGGGCTGAACACTTGATTATTCAATGGATTCATAATACTGACTCTGATTCCTGTAACGATGAGATTTTACGGCACAAATCACTGAGAGTCTGCACGAGCAAAACATGCTCTCGTTCATGCATACGTTCTGAGAATATCTCAAGAGTGTCATCGATATGAATTGGCACTACTTCACTCGCTAGAACTGGTCCAGTGTCTACTCCTTCATCAAGTACGAGATGAACTGTGATTCCACTATGTGTCCTCCAATGGTCGCGCGACTCAGCGAACGCCCGCTCGATTGCATGAGTGCCTGGCAGTTCACCAGGCAGAGCAGGATGAAGGTTCACGACCCGTGATGGAAAATGCTCCAAAAACTGATTCGACAAAATTCTCATAAAGCCAGCAAGCACCACTACGTCTGGCTTAAAGTTCTGCACAACGGCACGCAGTCGAATGTCATACGTGTGACGCGGCTCTCCTGCTAGGGGTTCCAGAATAACGACCGGCACATTGTTGCGTTCTGCTCTCGCTATTGCGGGCACACCAGCCTTGTTGCACACAACACCAACAACATCGGCGCCCAACCATCCATACTCACACGCATCAAGGATGGCCTGAAGATTGCTGCCATTGCCAGACACCATCACAACCAGTCGAGGCCGATGGGCATTCATCGCAGTACCACCTGAGGCGAGTTGACCGCCCGAGTCTCTAGTGCTCCAATCACCCAGGTCTCTTCAGTAATCAAAGATTGAATATGAGAAACATTCTCGCGAGCAACTATTACTACCATCCCAATTCCCATATTTAGAGTTCGATACAACTCGTCAGTCTCTAGAGACACCACGCTTTCGACAAATTCAAACAATGGAGGTTTTGGCCATGAGGAAATGTCTACCGTAGCTGCAATACCCTCGGGGAAAACTCGCGGCAGATTTTCTATTAACCCTCCGCCCGTGATGTGAACCAACGCCTTCAAGCGAGGATCTTTCAGTACTGGTGTCAGCACATTGAGATAACTACGATGCGGCTCGAGCAATGCGTCGATGAGTGGGCGCGTCAAAGGTGGGGGTGCAACGTCAAGTGGTAACCATTCAAGGATTTTGCGTAACAATGAATACCCATTTGTATGAGGACCATTTGACGCAATCCCTATTAGAAGATCGCCAGGTGCAATACCCGCACGTGGCAGTAAGTCTTTTTTGTCGACAACTCCCACAAGTGTTCCCGCGATATCGAACGCGCCAGGCGCATATACACCAGGCATCTCTGCCGTTTCACCCCCGAGTAATACACAACCGCCAGCCGCACATGCTTCAGACATTCCTGACACCACATCAGCAACCATTTCGGCATTGATGTGTGAGGACGCCAAATAGTCAAGAAAAAAGAGCGGACGTGCACCTTGCACCAGAACATCATTAATGCAGTGATTTACGATGTCTATCCCCGTGCCACGCACCCGGCCTGTCCGCGCTGCTAGTTCCACTTTGGTTCCAACACCATCAGTCGATGCCACTAAGACTGGTTGTTCAAATTCTTTCAAAAAAGAAACATCAAGAGCACCACCAAAAGATCCGATGCCACGTAACACGCTCTCTGTAGATGTCGCAGCAACACTTTCTTTCAAAAGTTCTACGGCCCTGTTGCCTTCATCAATGTTGACTCCCGCCGATGAATACGACGTTAAACCTGCAGCTGAGGCCCGCCAGGCGATATCACGACGATAGTAGGAACCAGTGAAAGAAATTTTCTCTATGCGAGCGTATGCATGCCCCCGAGCAATGGAAAGTTCAGGACCAACACCCACGACCGTGATAACGCGACCACCGTTTGTCACTAGGGTTCCATTTGCTTTTTGTGTACCACCATGAAAAACATTTGTGTGCAGTTCCTCATAATCAATACCGGAAATTTCATCGCCTAATCGCGGTATCGCTGGGTAATGTGCAGATGTCATCACGACAGCGACAGCACTGATTGGTTTTGTTTTTACTCGGACTGTCTCAAGCGTGCCATCAACACAGGCAAGAGCAATCTCTACTAGATCCGTACTCAATAACGACAAGAGAACCTGAGCTTCGGGATCTCCGAAACGACAGTTGTATTCGATCAAGCGTGGACCATCTTTTGTCAGCATCAATCCTGCATACAGAACACCTTTATATGGTGTGCCCGATTGAGCAAAGTGGTCAATGATGGGTTTAATAAATATTTTCGAAAGTTCCTCAAGCGAATATGGCACTAACACTGGTGCGTACGCGCCCATGCCGCCAGTGTTTGCGCCCAGATCTCCTTCACCAATTCGCTTATGGTCTTGTGCGATAGGCAGAGGCACTACAAATGAACCGTCACACAAGGCCATCAAAGAACATTCAGGCCCACGTAGCATTTCTTCTAGTACCACTTGACCGATAGCGCAGGCATCAATGATGGCGGCTTCGGTCTCTGCATCATTATTAGGCACCACAACGCCCTTGCCGCTAGCAAGGCCCGACTGTTTCACAACAATCGGAGCATTCAAGTGCTTCCACCATGCCATTGCCAACTGGCTTTCACCTTTGTCAAAGGTGGCAAATCGCGGTCCAGGTATTCCTAACTGTTCAGCTAACTTTCGGGAATAGACCTTTGAAGATTCAAGGAGAGCAAGCTCTTTCGTTGGACCAAAGGCCTTCACGCCAATCACTGACAACGCATCCACCATGCCTGCCGCTAGTGCTGATTCTGGTCCTATCAGGACTAGATCTACTTTTTCTGTTTCGCATAGCGAAATAATTCCCGGTACGTCATCGACTGCAACGCAAAAATGTTCACCGGGCATCCCACCATTTCCCGGTGACACCAATAAGCGTGAACACCGCAACGACTGCTGAACCGTATGAGCCATAGCGTGTTCACGACCGCCACTTCCCAGAATTAGAACAGTGAGTTGGTTAGGTGCTCTCATGCCAATACCTGCTCGAAAGAGTCCTTGCGCCGAGGTGCTGGCACTTCTACTGGGTAAATCCCGGTGAAACATGCATTGCAGTAACCCTCTTTCCGACCAACCGCGCTCATCATTCCGTCAAGTGTCAGAAAGGCTAAGGAATCTGCCTTGACGACGGCACACAGTTCTTCAAGATTGAGACGCGCCGCAATGAGGTCATCATCATGGCCCATGTCAACACCGAAATGGCATGGATGCTTAATTGGTGGGGATGTAATTCGCAAATGGACCTCTGTCGCACCCGCGTCACGAATGAGTTGTACCAATGGCCCAGCTGTCGTACCACGCACCAAAGAATCATCAATCAATATCACTCGCTTGCCCCGCAGGTTTTCCGGCAGCGCATTGAACTTCATGGCAACCCCACGCTCACGCATCAGTGTGGTCGGTTCAATAAAAGTTCTCCCGATGTACCGGTTCTTTATCAGCCCGTCATTGTATTCAATTCCACTCTGACGAGAAAAACCAACTGCAGCAGGAATGGACGAGTCTGGTACCGGAACAACCACATCAGCATCAACAAACGATTCTCGTGCTAATTGCTCCCCCATGCGCTGACGAACACCATGAACACTGAGTCCATCCCATAAAGAATCAGGTCGTGAAAAGTACACAAATTCAAAGGTGCAACGAGAAGATTTTACCGATGGAACAAGCGCCTGTCGACGCGTCATTTCTGTTTCCCTCAGCGTCACAATCTCACCTGGTGCTACTTCTGATATTTCTGTGCATCCCAATGTGCTGAGGGCGCACGTTTCTGAGGCCACTGCAAATCCTCCATCAGGTAATTTGCCAACAGACAGTGGCCGAAAGCCCCACGGGTCACGCACTGCAATCACTCGGTCCTCTACCAAAATGACCAGCGAATACGCGCCAGTCCATGACGACAAGGTTCGAGCTAACCGATCTTCCCATGTCGCTCCGCCAGCAGAGGCGAGCATCAGCGTCATCACTTCTGTGTCTGAAGATGCAGTGAGACCAAATCCTTTTGCAAGTAACTCAGAGCGAAGTTCGTGGGCGTTCACCAAATTGCCATTATGGGCAACGGCTAATGGCCCGTGAACGGTCTCCACAAGAAAAGGCTGTGCGTTCCGAGCTCCAGACCCCCCAGTTGTGGAATACCGCGTGTGGCCAATTCCATTACTTCCCCGCAGCGGCGCTAAATTCGCAGGAGTAAACACGTGGCTAACTAGACCATCTGCCTTATAAATTCGTGCCTGTACCCCATCTGACACAGCAATTCCTGCTGCTTCTTGGCCACGATGCTGCAGAGCGAATAACCCAAAGAACACCATCTGTGCCACATCTTCGGCGGGCGATGATATTCCCATCACGCCGCATTCTTCGTGTAAGCGATCTGCAATAACGCTGTCGAAATTGTGTTCAGGAATCATCGGGCTCCAATATTTTGTAGGTTTTTTTCAAGACGTTGTTGCACCGGATAGTCACCAGGCACAAATTGGCGCCCCGTTAATCGTGTGTAAGCAGCAATGTACCGCTGCGTTGTTGCCGAGATAATTGCATCATCGAGTGGAGAAGGATTTCCATTTCCGCTGTACCCCAATGCATCAAGAGCCAGACGTACTGGCTCCTTGTCAAGACTTTCAGGCTCTTCACCGCGGTCAAGTCGCTCGCGATATGTCTGTAGTTCCCAATATCGAGACGAATCAGGCGTGTGCATCTCATCAATCAACATCACCGAGCCGTCAGCAGCAAGACCAAACTCATATTTTGTATCAGCCAACAAGAGGCCTGCCTTTTCAGCAACTTTTTGACCGTGAGCGAAAAGCGATAGTGCGGCTTGTTGCACGGTGTTCCACACATCCTGATCAATGATTCCTCTCGTCACCACGTCCGTGCATGTCAGAGGTTCATCATGCCCGCCTGCGTCACCTTTGGTGGTGGGCGTAATTATGGCGCGCGGAAGAACAGTGTTCTTCTGAAGCCCATCTGGGAATTCGTAACCATAGATCTCTCTTGCACCGCTGCTGTATTGGCGCCACAACGACGTCGAGGTAGAACCTGTCATCACGCCTCGTACGACCACTTCAACAGCAAGCGGGATTGCAGCATGGCCAATGGTTGCATTCGGATCTGGGCAATTGATGAAATGATTCTGGACAATGTGACGAGAATTTTCGAACCACCATGCTGATAATTCATTGAGCACTTGACCTTTGAAAGGAACGACCGCAACAATGTGGTCAAAGGCCGACAGTCGATCCGTCGTCAGGAATAGTCTCCTATTACCCTTCAACGAATATGACACCCGCACTTTGCCTGTTCTGCGATCAGCCAGAGGCAGTTCTAGATCAGAACATCCACTAATTGTTGACATATTTTACTCCTTCTCGAAACAAGGAAAGACCTAAGCCACCGGAATTTCCACGATGAAATTGCGGGTGCTGGCGTGCCACGACATGATTCTCAGGATGAGGCATCAAACCAAGCACTACGCCACTTGAATCACAGACACCAGCAATATTGTCGACAGATCCATTTGGATTAACGTTCACATACCGAAGTGCTACCTGATCATTCTTCAACAGGCTCGACAATGTTGAACTATCAGCGGTAAACCGTCCCTCGCCGTGAGCAATCGGGCACGTTATGTTTTCAGTCAAGTGACGAGTCCAGATACATTTTTTTGAGATCGGCTCCATCTCAACCCATCGACAATCAAACACACCAGCCTCATTGTGACCAAGAGCTGCTACACAATCAGCTCCTGGCAAGATCCCCATCCGAACAAGAGTTTGAAAACCATTACAAATTCCAATCACAGGGCGACAATCTGCGATAGCTGCACTAATCCGCTCCCCAATTGAATCTTCCAGCTCCACAGCAAACAGACGACCTGCGCCTAGTGCATCGGCATAGGAAAAACCACCAGCAATGACAATGATGTCCGCATCATCAATACGAGAAGGTTGGGAGACTAAATCGGTCATTAGGTACGAGATAGGTGTTGCACCAGCTTGCTGAAGAGCAAAAGAGACATCTGCATCCCGGTTGGTTCCTGGGGCACAAAGCACTGCAGCAAGGGGTGAGCCTTTCATTGTTGGACCTTCCAGATGTTCCACAACTCGTTCACAGACACCTCGCAGCCCTGAGCAAACACAAGGGAATCATTTTCAGTGACAGTCCCGAGCACACATGACGCATCAGTAAAAAGTGCCAAAATCTCGGAGACATTTTTACGTTCGACTTCCACAACAAATCGACCATTGGATTCACTGAACAACCATTGGGCATCACTGGCATTGTCACAATCCGACATATCAACCCCAAGCCGACCACCAATTGCCATTTCAGCAACAGCAACCCCGATTCCACCTTCTGAAACGTCATGACAGGATCGAATCAGGCCCGCGCGTATTACACCGTGCAATACGCGATAACGCGCAGGGGCACTGGCATCAAACTCGGGAACAACTGCACTGCCAGAAACATTCAGTACTTTTGCTAGGTGACTTGCGCCAAATTCACAGGAAGTGTGACCAAGAACTAATAGCACGTTGGACGGATTTTTAAGATCCGGCGTCACCGTTGCATTGGCATCAGGAACATGGGCAACTGCTGTGACGACCAAAGTGGGTGGAACAGAATGTCGTTCACCATCACTACCAAAATATTCGTTGTTGAGAGAATCCTTACCTGAGACAAATGGTGCAGAAAAAGCCAAAGCAGCCCTGCAACAACCGTCAACTGCAGCAACCAATTGTCCGAGCGTTGTTTCCCGGCGCGGGTCTCCCCATGAGAAATTATCCAGAAGTGCAACTTTGTCTGGGTCTGCCCCGACCGCCACCACGTTGCGAATAGCTTCATCAACTACTGCTAGAGCCATGCGTTCTGGGTCTTGTTCTCCGAACCATGGGTTGACCCCGATACCAATAGCTATTCCGTGAGTGTCAAGCGGTTCAGCCAGCACGACTCCGTCCGCATGCCCATCTGATTTGACTCCGACCAGCGGACGCACAAGCGTCGCACCACGAATTTCATGGTCATATCGGTGAATGATTGCTTCCTTCGAGGAAATATTGGGGTGTTGCAACAACTGTTGTAGAGACGACACAATGTCAATATCTCCGAATTGAGATTCAAACTCTGTCCGGTCCATTTTTGTGCGGCGCGGCGAAGGCATTATTGCCTTCATCATGCGTTGTGGGCGGCCATTATGAAGAAAATCTGTGTCGAGATCAAATATAACCTCACCGTTGTTATGCACGACGAGCCGTCCATCACCGGTGAATTCGCCGATGTCAGTGCACTCCACCCCATAGATACGACATGCCTCTTTTAGGGGTTTTACATCACGCACTGCAACAACCATGCGTTCTTGAGCTTCTGACAACCAGATCTCCCAGGGAGAAAGCCCGGGGTACTTCAAAGGCAAGCCAGATAGTTCCACAGAAGCCCCAACGCCTTCGGCCATCTCACCAATCGCAGAAGACAAACCACCAGCCCCACAATCGGTAATCGCGCGGAATAAATGCTGACCTCTGCCCAAAACATCTATCAGTAATTTTTCAGTAATGGGATCACCAATTTGCACACTCGCGCCAGCAACGTCACCAGTCGTTGCATCCATTGTCATTGATGAAAAAGTTGCACCGCGTAATCCATCTCGCCCCGTGCGGCCCCCTAGTACCACCACACGATCACCAGGCTGCGGCGTTGCCACAACATACTCTCCCTCAGCAACACCGATGCACCCCGCGTAGACCAAAGGGTTGGCTGTGTACCCACGGTCGTACAACACAGCACCAGCAATGGTCGGCAAACCAATTTTGTTGCCGTAATCAGCAATACCCGCTACAACCCCTGCACGAATGCGTCGCGGGTGGAACACTCCGTCAGGCAAATCTGACCCATTTGTATCTGGAGGCCCAAAGCACAAAATGTTGGTACAGGCAATGGGCATGTGTGACGCACCAAGAACATCACGAATCACACCGCCAACGCCAGTGTTAGCGCCACCAAATGGCTCGACCGCGCTTGGATGATTATGAGTCTCACACTTCAGTGCAATTGTTGTGCCGTCAACAAAAGAAATAACTCCTGCATTGCCCACAAATGAACTCACGACAAAAGGGGCATTTATCGCCTGGGTTGTATCTCGTAATTGATCAATTAGAGAGCGCAGCACTTCCCCCGAATCATTCGTGATGCTCGCTCGAAATGTTTTATGTGCACAGTGCTCGCTCCAAGTCTGAGCAATTGCCTCAAGTTCTATGTCGCGTGCACCAAGACCTCGATAATGGTCACGCACCGCCCGCAATTCTTCGATGTCAAGAGCTAACCCTCTCTCACTGTTTAGTTTTTGTAACTGTTCATCAGTTGCGTTTAATCCAATAGGAACTATTCTGACTTGCCTCGCTGTCGTCTCTGACTCTCTTGGAACAATTGGGATAATGAAAGAGTCAACAGACGAATACTCAATGACCGGGTTTGCAAGCAGTTTGCGCACCAGCAGATCAAGTTCGCCATGTCGCAGAGCCCCATTTATTTCGAGACGTTTTGCGGTAGTCACTGCCTCAACACATATTCCCAACCGAGAAGCAATCCGAAGTAACTGCTGAGATGCACCGTCGGTGACACCAGCATGAAGCGCAGTTTCCACGAAATGGTCACAGTCCGTCGTAGGTGGCCCCCACGATGCTTGTTGCAAGAGGACATCAATCAGAATTTTTTCCAAGACAACGCGTTGCTTGCTATCTAGGACACCATGTATGAAGTAGACATCAACAACACTAATTGCATCTATGGAGGCGATTCCCAAATCACATGCGTCGCGAAGAAGCGCACCAGCTCTTGGATCACTTCCGAATGAACGAATTTCCAGGCGGTGGACAACCCCGTTAGACGACATATCAACAACTCCCACCTGACAAAACTAGTTTTGAGACGCAAAGCCATTGAGCCATTTGTACGAGAAGTCAAGCGAACTCTTTACAGAAAGTACACAAAAAAATTTACATTGTGTGAATGACGAGGGGTCTAGTATGAAGAAGTGTCGAGTGCTACATATCCAATAGTCGGTGTAGTGATGGGCTCAAGCAGCGACTGGGAAACTATGTCACGCACAGTAGAAATACTGGAACGCTTTTCAATACCTCACGAGACACAAGTCCTCTCAGCACATCGCATGCCCGACGAATTATTTGCCTACGCTGAAAGTGCCAAAACACGTGGTCTGCGCGTAATTATTGCTGGTGCAGGTGGAGCTGCACATCTACCCGGAATGCTCGCAGCCAAAACGCTCGTTCCTGTGTTGGGCGTGCCAATTCCTACCACGCACCTAGCAGGTGAAGATTCTCTCTATTCCATTGTGCAGATGCCGGCGGGAACACCCGTGGCAACTTTTGCTATTGGCCAAGCCGGTGCCATCAATGCTGCGTTATTTGCAATTGAAGTTCTCGCACACGACGACGACCTACTGCATAATGCCCTCGTTGAGTATCGCCGCACTCGCCATGACGACGCCGCGTGTAGCGTTCTGCCTCCCACCTGATGTCAACAATGCTCGGCGTTCTCGGAGGAGGTCAACTTGGCGACTATTTTGTAATCGCTGCACGAAAGATGGGCTTTCAGACCGCAGTCCTTGACCCGGATCCGCTCGCGCCAGCAGGTGCACATGCGGACCGACATATCATTGCGCAGTACGACGATGCCGAGGCACTAAAAGAACTCGCCGCAATCTGTAGTGCTATCACTATTGAATTTGAAAACCCACCAGTTTCCTCGCTTGAGTTTCTCGCTCAATTTGTGGCTGTGCGTCCCTCGCCAGCATGTGTGGCGATTGCTCAAAATCGCCGCGACGAAAAACGATTCTGTGAATCTATTGGACTGTTTGTAGCACCGTATGAAGTACTTGAGTCACCAGCAGATTTAGAACGTATCTGCCAGCACGGCATCCCGCGCACGCACCTTGATCCATTCAGTGTGCCACTGCTGATGAAGTCAACTCGACTTGGCTACGACGGAAAAGGCCAGCAGAAAATCTCACACTTCTCCGAGATTCCTTCACTCTGGGACAACGTTGGCAATGTTCCATGCGTTATTGAACAGATGATTTCTCTGGACGCTGAGTTTTCAATCATTCTTGCGCGTGGCAGTGACGGCACCATCGCCATGTTTGCCCCCACCCACAATGTGCACGTTGACGGGATTCTTGATGTCAGTACCGCCCCACTAGCGGGTTATTCTGGTCTCGTGCACCGCGGCGAACGTGCTGCCATTCGTATTGCAGAGCAACTGGACTATGTCGGCGTTCTTGCTGTTGAGTTTTTTGTCTCGCGCGACATGCTGTTTGTGAACGAACTTGCACCACGACCTCACAACAGCGGACACTGGACACTTAACGCTGCATACACAAGCCAATTTGAACAGCAAGTCCGCACCCTGGTTGGCTCTGCTCTCGGCGATCCGTCAATGACTCACCCTGCAACTGCGATGGTAAACCTTCTCGGCGACCGTTGGGCTGATGGTGAGCCACGGTTCAGCGAAGCACTAAGCGCCCCTGACACGCATCTACATCTCTACGGAAAAACTGAAGCTCGTCCTGGTCGCAAAATGGGACACGTTACTGTCGTTGGCAACACTCTGAAGGATGTTGCTCTCCGAGCTATTAACGCACGCGAAGCAATGACCCGTTAAGTTCTTGCGAGAAGGCATCGGATCATCAAGTAGTCGCTACAGAAACTGCAATCACGGTCACGGCTAGTTGTCTAGGAGATTTTAGGTGTCACTTTGCGATTCAAGACATAACCGGTTGCACCCACAACAGCTCCAAGCACGATGAGAACGACAAACTGGGTCACCATTGGGTCGGTAATAAATTGAGCAGCAGCTTCAAGTGCTGCCTTGTTATCGATTGACGACTGGGGTATACGACTGCGTGCAATGAGAACTATTCCGAGAAAGATGACTCCACCCGCGAAAAGTCGAATGCCAAGGCGAAGGACACGTTGCCATTGCGTAGCAACACTGAGGAACCAGGCAGCTACCTGAAGAAGGATTCCGAGAATCACAAACAGCCATGAACCCTGCTGTGCCATGTCTCGAATGGCTTTGATATCAGTGTCTCCCGGTTTGCGCTCTACTTTCAGAGGATCCATTGTGGGATTCTGATCTATTGGAATGGACGGATCTGCAGCACGGATCGCTGCAAGCGTTGCATCGCTGAATTTCGAGATGTCTACAGAAGCAGCCGGTGCATTTTCGATATACACCGCATACACAGTGGCAGCGACATCGCCAGCAAAATCAATAAGGTCCGAATCTGCAAGTTTCTCTCTTACTGCTGCAACAATCAGTGGACGCGCAATTGAGAACACCAGTTTTTCTGTCGCCGTATCCGCGCTGTCTTGCAATTTCTCAATCAGTTTATCTGCAATCACATCACGAACATCAGGCTGCGCCAATGCGCTCTTGACTGTGGATTTAGCTGCGTCTGGTGACGACACAAAACTCATCAGAACTAACGCAATAAGACCAAGACCGAGAAAAACAACGCCGAGCCCACCCGTGATGGTGGCAAACGTTCGTCTGACCCGATGGCGAGATGCGGCTACATCCGCGGCAATTTCAGTTGGCATTGTTGAAGTCACAAGCCGACTATAACAAACTGCGTGTTAGTAACCAGACCGAATCATGAGAGCTCCAATGGTTGCATTGGTAACAGGATCAATAGCGATAGCACTACCGCCAGCCCTATTCACCGTGTATTCATCAACCACCAGTGGCGATGCAAGAGCAAGTTCAACGCGACCGATGTCATTCAAAACAAGTCGATCGGTCGGAGTATTTTCCAGAGTCTCTAGATCGAGACGATGAGTGATGGCAGCAACACGCGCTGTTACTTCACCAGAAGCATGACGAACAATAAGAGCATCACCAACAGATAGTTCCGCGTCTGTAAACCAACACACATCAGCAATGAGCCCCGTGGCATCAACAGGCTGATGAGCACCATCGACCACAATCACATTTCCTTTGCCAACGTCTAAATCATCGACTAGTTCAATTGCGATTGCATCACCGGGAACAGCAATGTCTGTTGGTGATCCTGCGCGCGTGAGCCCCGCAACAGTGGTTGAATAACCCTGCGGATGGACTGTGACCGAGTCTCCGACACGTATTGCACCGCCTTCGAGTCGTCCTGCATATCCGCGGTAATCACTACCGCCGTGTTCACGCAATGTCCACTGCACAGCAAGACGGGCATCAATGGTTGCTACTGGCGTGATATCTAGCGTCTCCAACAGTTCAAGAACAGACGGGCCTTCGTACCACGGAGTCTTGTCACCAGCATCAACCACATTTTCGCCATCCGTCGCACAAATCGGAATGGGGTGAATTGGTACTGAAGATCCAAGAGTAGAAACGATTGCTGCAACATCTGTAACCACATTGTCAAAGACTGTTTCGTCCCAATTCACCAAGTCCATCTTGTTCACGGCAAGAACCAAGTGCGAAACTCCGAGCAATGCCGCAATGGATACATGGCGACGAGTTTGCTCAACAACGCCATGACGCGCGTCAACCAGAACGATTGCAATATCGCTGACAGAAGCGCCGGTGACCATGTTGCGAGTGAATTGCGCATGACCAGGAGTGTCGGCCAATACGAAACTTCGTCTCGGAGTTGCAAAGTATCGATACGCGACGTCGATTGTGATGCCTTGTTCGCGCTCGGCACGTAAACCATCAGTCAATAGTGCAAGATTGAATGACCCATCTCCATAACGACGACTGGCCTTTGTCACTGCGCTCAGTTGATCTTCAAAGATGCCCTTCGAGTCATGAAGCAATCGGCCAATAAGTGTGCTCTTGCCATCGTCTACGGATCCAATAGTGGCAATGCGCACCTGTGTGTTCGACGCGGTTGAAGTAGCACCCATTAGAAGTAACCCTCACGTTTACGGTCTTCCATCGCAGATTCACTGAAATTGTCATCAGCCCTGGTTGCACCACGTTCAGTGATGCGTGCTGTTGAAACCTCCACAAGGACATCTTCGTAACTTGTGGCAGTTGAACGAACTGCACCTGTGCAGCTCATGTCGCCCACCGTGCGATACCGCACGATTTCTTTGCGTGGAACTTCGCCTTCTTCAACGACAACAGGGCCACCGACCGACAGCAACATTCCATCGCGCTCAATGACAGTTCGTTCGTGAGAGAAATAGATTGTGGGCAATGGAATCTCTTCACGTGCGATGTATTCCCAAATATCAAGCTCTGTCCAATTGGAGATTGGGAAAGCACGAAGGTGCTCACCTTTCACAATGCGTGGGTTCAAGATATTCCATGGCTCCGGGCGCTGCATACGTGGCTCCCAGCCGCCCTTCTTATCGCGAAAGCTCAAGATGCGCTCTTTCGCACGCGCCTTGTCTTCATCGCGGCGACCGCCACCGAAGGCCGCATCAAACTTATGTGTGCGAATAGCCGTTAACAGAGTGACTGCTTGCTGACGATTACGGCTACCGGTAGGGCCTGGGTCTGGGATGTCTCCCCTGTCAATGCTTTCTTGTACTGACGCCACTACTAATTCGAGGCCATACTTGCGCACGAATTCGTCTCTGTACTCAATAACTTCTGGAAAGTTATGACCAGTATCAACTTGCATTACTGGAAATGGCAAACGTGCTGGTGCAAATGCCTTAATGGCAAGCCACAACAACACAGCAGAGTCTTTTCCTCCGGAGAACAGCAGTACTGGTGACTCGCACCCTGATACCACTTCTCTGATGATGGTGATTGCTTCTGATTCAAGACGATCAAGATGCGATCTGCTTGCCAATATTTCTAATTCGTTCTGTGATGTCACTGCACTCATGTGCGTCTCCTAATTATTCTTCGATTTCTAGATGTGCAATCCGCACTCAGTTTTTTCTTGGCCGGCCCAACGGCCAGCGCGTTTGTCTTCGCCCTCTGCAACAGGCTTGGTACATGGCCAACACCCGATGCTTGGATATCCACGATCTTTCAATGGATTGCGCGGCAATTCATGGAGGAACTCGTACGTTTCCATCTCTTCATCGCTGTACAGCGCCAAAGGGTTTACCTTCAGTACATTGCGTGCGACATCAAGCGACACAACTGGGGTGGTCGTACGCGTCGGGCTATCAATACGACGAACACCAGTTACCCAACCAGATTTTTCTGCTAACACCGCATTCAATGGCAACACTTTGCGCACGTTGCAACATGCCTCAGTGTCGCGTTGCCACAAATTGTCTGGAGTGACCTGTAAAGGATGAACTACACGAAGGTTGGCATCAAATTTTTTGCGGAACTCTTCAGCAAGCCATTGTGTTTCTGCAAACAAGTACTGCGTATCAATCATCACGATCTCAATGCCAGGAACTGCTACTGCCGCAACATGAGCAAGCACCACGTCTTCAAAACTGCAGGTCACCGTGATGTCGCCGCCCACACGATCAGCCGCCCACCGGACAATGTCTCCCGGGGTTGCATTTTCAAGATCGTGGGCCGCCTTCGCTATCTCACTTGAGTAATCAGCAAGAGTCTCTTTGTTCCAAGTTGCAACGGGCACCTAGTCAGAATACCGCTATTCCCGACAAAACCAGTCATATTTATCATAAATAGGAAACCCTTGCCAGGAAGGGAAAGAACGCCCCGAAGGGCGCCCCAATCGGTAGGTCTAGATCAATTAACTGGCAGCCAACCGACGCCGTCGACGCAGTTGGGTTGGAAGTAGGAAACCGAAGCCGATAGCCAACGTAATTGGAATCGCGATGAGGACCCGAGTGAGAGTTGACGTCTTAGAGATGTTCCCAACCAAGATTCCGAGTGTGAACATGGTTGGCTTCCCATTTGCCAACTTGGCAGTAATTACCACTCTGTGAGATCCAGATTTAACTCCGGTTGGTATCGAGAATTTGCCATCGATATCTCCATCGGGGCCGACAACAATCGTGCCCAGTTTTCTTGGAGTAGAAAACAGCCACACTTCAACCACTGACCCAGGTGGGAATCCTCCGACACTGACTTTGATGACATCACCAACAGCCAAATGAAGATTGCCATCACTGTCCAGTGGCAAGCGATTTCCGGTGTTATCGACACCAGACAATGTTGCCTTCAGCGACCCAGCGTTGATAATCATCTGGTTAGCTTGTCGAGTCACGACCGCATTAGTGGCTACACCATCAACCTGCACTGCTGTCTGGCCGGTTGCAACTTTTCCTGCAGAAGGTGGACCCACAGTGGTGGTTGTAACAATGACTGGCACTGTCGTAGTTGTCGTGCGTACAACAGCAGGTCTTCCGACAATGGTAGTTGTTGTCGACACCACAGCGACTGGTGCGCTTGCGACAGCAATGCTGGTGGTTGTCGTTGTCGGAGCAATTGTTGCAACAGACACCTGGCCTTGAGCAACCGTAGTCACAGGGGCCTGAATCACAATTGATAATGCTGGTGCAGCAGTTGTCGTAGTAGGAGTTACCGGAGTTACCGGAGTTACCGCGTTAGACGACACAGATGACCCTGATGTACCGCCACCATTCGTTGCAGTTGCCTTAAACGTGTACGACGTGCCGTTCGTTAAACCAGTCACAGTGCAATTACCAGAAGAACCAGTCACCGTGCAGGTAGCTGAACCAGGGGTCGAAGTCACCGCGTAGGAAGCAGGTGTGCCACC